>CAZCVS010000143.1:0-7518 GCA_964501845.1 uncultured Iamiaceae bacterium | reverse complement strand
AAATCGGAGAGCCACCTCGAGGCCTGAACCTCTCGGTGACTGGCATCAGTCCAACTCACTTGCGTGATTTTGTTGTCCTTGATGCGTAATTACTTTGTATTCAAACGCCGCAGCATTGCTCGAGAGCAGCACTGCGGTCGCCCGCATTTGCTTTTTCGTCCTCTATTCCGTTCTCAAGGTGCGCTCACCAGCTCGCAAGCTGGCCGCTTGGCAGTCAGCCTCGTGAGGCTGTTGCTGCCGGTGCTCCGTTCTGCCGCTGTTGGCGGCCGTTCGGGGCGGGTTGTCACCCTAGGCTTTTCGCTCGGCGCTGTCAACCTTGCGGCTGAGCTGCTCCGGTGTGTCCTTGGGGCGACGAGAGAGAACCTACGCAGGTCGTGACCTGCAGTCCAAATCGAGACCGTGTGTCATCCGTAACACCGCCGAAACACACGCTCAGCCGGCGTCGAGGAGGCCGTAGGCCTTCTTTCCCTTGCGCACCACAGCGTACCGGCCGTGGAGCAGATCGGACGGGGCCACCACGGCGCCCTCCCCTGCTCGCTCGCCGTTCACCGACACGCCGCCTTGGGTGATGGCGCGGCGGGCCTCGCCCTTCGACGCCACCAGGAACCCGTCGCGGGCCAGCACGTCCACCAGGTCCAGGCCTCCATCGAGCTCGGCGCGGTCGAGCAGCAGGGTCGGGACCTCCCGGCCCACCGCCGCCAGCTGAGCCGCCGTGGCCTGGGTGGGGTCGGCGCCGAACAAGAGCTCGGAGACGCGCACGGCCGTGTCCGCCTCCTCGGCTCCGTGCACCAGCGCGGTGGCCTCGTGGGCCAGCCGGCGCTGTGCCAGCCGGCGACCGGGCTCGTGGTCGTGGGCCGCCACCAGCTCGGCGATCTCGGGCAGTGGGAGCAGGGTGAACTGCTTGAGGAACTGGTCGACCTGGCGGTCGTCGGTGCCCATCCAGTGCTGGAAGAACTGGTACGGGCTGGTCCGATCGGGGTCCAGCCAGATCCGGGCGCCGGTCGTCTTGCCCAGCTTGGTGCCGTCCGCGGCGGTCAGCAACGGCCAGGCCAGCGCCCACGCCGGGCGCTGGCGCACCCGGCGGATCAGGTCGATGCCACCGATCATGTTGCCCAGCTGGTCGGACCCGCCGATCTGGAGCTGACACGCGTAGTCCTGCTCCAGGTGGAGGAAGTCGTTGGCCTGGATCAGCATGTAGCTGAACTCGGTGTAGGAGATGCCGTGCTCGGAGGCCATGCGGTTCTTCACCGACTCGCGCCCGAGCATCGTCCCCACCGTGACGTGCTTGCCGACCTCCCGGAGGAACTCCAGGAACGAGACGCCCTCGGTCCAGTCCCGGTTGTCGACCAGCGCTCCCCCGCTCGGCCCGCCCGAGAGGTCGATGACCTTGGAGATCTGGACCTTGATGGCGGCCACGTTGCGGGCGAGCGTCTCCTCGTCGAGGAGGTTGCGCTCCTCGGAGCGACCGCTCGGGTCGCCGATCATCCCGGTGGCGCCGCCCACCAGGGCGAGCGGCCGGTGGCCGGCCTCCTGGAACCGGCGCAGCACGAGCAGGCCGAGGAGGTTGCCGACGTGCAGGCTGTCGGCCGTGGGGTCGCAGCCGTTGTAGAGGGTGATGGGGCCGTCGGCCAGGCGGGCGGCGAGGCCGGCCCGGTCGGTGCACTCCTGGACCAGGCCCCGGTCCTCGAGATCCTGCAGAAGGGAGGCGTCGGTCATGGCGCCATCGTCGCATGGCCGCGCCCTGCACCACGACACCGATTGCCCGCCCAGGGTTGGACCGGCAGGGCACCGACCGGCGAGGCTGGGCCGATGGTCGACGTCCGGACGCACAAGCAGCCGTCCTCGCCGAACGAGGAGGAGGGCCCGTACCGCATGGGCTTCACGTGGGGACGCGGCCTCGCCATCGGCGCCGTCGTGATCATGGTGATCTTCTGGATCTGGATCTTCTCGGGGGCTCCGGCCAGGGAGAACCCCGACAAGCTCCAAGACGAGGCGTACGTCACCCAGCTCGAAGACCAGTGCCAGACGCTGCGCGACGACCTCGACGAGCTCCCGAACGCGGCCGACCTGAAGACCGCGGCCGAGCGGGCCGACGTCCTCGACGACGCCAACGTGCTGGTGGCCGGCTTCATCGAGGAGATCGAGGCCGGGGCCCCCACCTCGGGCGACGCGGCGGTCTCGATGGAGGGCTGGATCACGGACTGGAAGACGTACCTCGCAAACCGCGAGGACTACGCCGAGCGCCTCCGCACCGATCCCGGCGCCCAGTTGCTGCTCGACCGCAGCACCATCGGCGCCGACTCGGTCGACAAGGCCATCCAGATCTTCACGCAGGTCAACGAGATCCCGGCCTGCGAGACGCCCGGCGACGTCGGCTGACCCAGCTCCCGGGCTCGGCCGCTCAGCCGCCGAGCAGCGAGCGCGCCACCTCGAGCCCGCGGTGGACCAAGCGCCGCGTGCTGTCGTCGACAGGCGGATACAGGCCGTCGAGGTCCGCTTCGGTGACCCAGCGCAGGGCCAGCGACTCCTCGTTGGCCTGCTCGAGGGCGCCCCGCGGGGCCAAGACGAGGTAGCGGGTGTCGAGGTGCAGGTGGGGCGCCTCCTTCGGCGGCTCGACGCGGTGCACGTCGATGTCGATGGCCGGGACCACCACCGTGAGGTCGTCGATCCCCGTCTCCTCCTGGGCCTCGCGCAGCGCCACGCCGGGGAGGTTGGTGTCGCCGTCGGCGTGACCGCCGGGCTGGAACCACCTTCCCAGCTTGCGGTGGAGCATGAGCAGCGTCCGCTCCCCCGCCCCATCGACCACGAGCGCGGAGCCGGTCAGGTGACCCTCGGCGTTGGTGCGGTGCGCGGCATCGGCGTGACGGGCGACGAAGTCGACGATCTCGTCCCGGTGCGCCTTCGACACGGGCGACGCGACCGCCGCGGCGGCGAGGTGGCCCACGGCGACCTCGAGGTCCTCCGATGGGGTGAGGCGGACGTCACCCGCCTCGATCCGGTCGAACGTGGTCATCGCCCCTGCCTAGCGGACCCAGCCGAGGGCGCGACGCGGCGGACGGTCACCACGGCTTCGACCGGTGCGGGTCACCGGGCACGCTGAAGCGCCACGGGACGTCGGTGGCGACGGAGATGCCGACCCTCGGCCCGGCTGTGGGAACGGGCGGAGGCGCGGTCTCGTCATCGAGGATCGCGACGCTCTGCTCCGCCGCGACGAGGTCGACCCCGTCGTAGGTGCCGTCGATGCCGAGGGCCTGACAGGCCTTGGCCGGGCCGTTGGCCAGGTCGACCAGGCGCCGGGCCGCCGGGCGCGCCGCCCTCATCTCGTCGACCCCTCGCAGCGGAGCGAGCGCCCGGATCAGCACCGCGCCCGCCTCCCCGTCCGACGAGGTGACCGCGTTGGCGCACCAGTGCATGCCGTAGGTGAAGTACACGTACAGGTGCCCCGGTGGCCCGAACATCACCGCCGTGCGCGGGGTCAGGCCCCGGTAGGCGTGGCTGGCCGGGTCATCGGTCCCCCGGTACGCCTCGACCTCGACGATGCGCCCCGCCCGGGCGCCGTGCACCAGGACCTTGTTCAGGAGCTCTGGCGCCACGACCAGAGGATCGCGGGCGTAGAACGACCGGCGGAGGCGCCGGCCGCGGCTCATCGGGGCAGGCCGTCGCCCGTGGTGGCCCACCACAGCCGACCCGAGCCCGAGACCGTGAGCGGGCCCGACCCGGGCGCGATGAACAGCGCGTCGCCGTGGTCGACGACGTGTTCCCCCTCGGGACCCGACACCGCGACCGCGCCTCCGGTCGCGAGCAGCAGCGACGGACTGGTCGGGGCGATCGAGGCGCCGCCGGACGGATCGACCACCGCGAGGGCGAACGCCTCCTCGGCGGCGTCGTAGGTCGTGATGCCGTCGCCGATCTCGGTGGTGACCGGCCGAGGCGGAGCACCGCCGCCGAAGTCGAGGATCGCGAGCAGCTCGTCGACATCGATGTGCTTCGGCGTCAGACCGCCCCGGAGCACGTTGTCGGAAGCCGACATGATCTCGACCCCGGCACCTTCGAGGTAGGCGTGCAGGTTCCCGGCGGGGAGGTGGACGGACTCCCCCGGCTCGAGGCGCACCACGTTGAGCAGGAGCGGCGCCACGGCCGTCGGGTCGTCCGGGAACGCTCGAACCAGCCGCCGGACCCAGACCCGGGGGTCGTGCAGATCGTCCCCCTTGAGGCGTGACACCGACGAGGCCACGGCGTCGGCGATCGACCTCCGGGCCGATCCCTCCAGCCGCAGGAGCCAGGCCAGGACCGTGCGCTGGCCGTCCTCGCCTCCCGATGCCAGCGCTTCGACCAGCGGATCGAACGGCTCGATGCCCAGCCCGGCGAGCAGGTTGGCCGCCTCGATGGGTGACCGGAAGCCGCACAGCGCCCAGGTGGGGCGCAGGGCCACGAGCGCCTCGGGCTTGGGGCTGGCGTCGCGGTAGTTGCGTTCCGTCGCGTCGACCGGGATCCCCGCGGCCTCCTCCCGGTCGAACCCGGCTCGAGCCTGGTCGGCCGACGGATGGGCCTGGAGCGACAGCGGCTGGCCGATGGCGAGCACCTTGAGCAGGAACGGGAGGGCGGTGTGCCCAGCCGCGGCGAGGTCGGGGCCCAGCCAGCGAGCGGCGTCCTCGGCGATCACGTCGGCGAGCGTGCGCCCGTCGTGCTCTCCGCCCACGACGGTCGACGGGCTACGGGGGTGGGTTCCGACCCACAGCTCGGCCTCGTGTCCTCCGGTGGGCTCGCTCCCCACGAGCGGAGCCAGTCCATCGACGGGCCCCCACGCGTACGGCTGGATCGTGGTGCGGAGCAGGAGCATGGTCGCCCGATCCTAGGGATCAGCGCCTTGGCGGTCAGGCGCCGGGGACCATGGCGAGGGCAGCGCGCATGCGCTCCGGCGCGGGCGTCGACTCCTTCGTTCCCGGCACCACGCTCACGTAGGTGATGAGCGCGGTGAAGACGGGAGCGCCGTCAAGGGTTCCCCGGTAGGCGATGTCGAACGAGGACGTGCCCCATCGGGCGATGCCGCAGTCGACGTCGACCGTGTCGCCGTAGGTGGCCGAGCCCTGCCACTCGAGGATCGCCTTGACGAGCATCCAGTCGATGTCGTCGTCGACACCGGTCCACCCGACGGCTTCGCTCATCCAGGCCGCGCTGGCGATATCGCACCAGCCCAGGTAGTGGGCGTTGAACACGACGTTCTGGAGGTCGACCTCCTGGTAGCGGACCTTGATCCGCTCCCGGAACGGCCAGGGCGCCTCCGCCCGCTCAGGCACTGGCCACCCGGGCCGTGTCGTCGGCGAGCCGGGCGCGGAAGCGCTCGAGCTGAGCGGCCACCGGGACCGGTCCGGCGCCGCCGCGGGTCGTGCGCCGGGTGACGGAGACACCAGGCTCGAGGATGGCAGCGCCCGCCTCGCCCAGGCGGGGGTCGGCGGCCACCAGCTCGGCCATCGACGCCTCGCCGTCGAGGGCGCGGCGGACGATCTCGCCGACGACGGCGTGCGCCTCGCGGAACGGCATCCCGCCCTCGACCAGCAGCTCGGCCAGGTCGGTGGCGGCGGCGTAGGGCGAATCGGCGGCTTCGGCCATCCGTTCGGTCACGAAGGTGGAGGTGGCGAGCAGGCCGCTCATGGCCGCGAGGGCCAAGGTGATCTGGTCGACGGCGTCGAACAGCGGCTCCTTGTCCTCCTGGAGATCCCGGTTGTAGGTCATCGGGAGGCCCTTGAGCGTGGTCAGCAGCCCGGTCAGGTGCCCGATGAGGCGGCCGCTCTTGCCCCGAGCCAGCTCGGCGATGTCGGGGTTCTTCTTCTGCGGCATCATCGAGCTGCCGGTCGAGTAGGCGTCGTCGAGCTTGAGGAACCCGAACTCGTCGGATGCCCAGAGGCAGACCTCCTCCCCGATGCGCGAGAGGTGGATGCCGAGCAGGGCCAGGTCGAAGAGGGCCTCCGCCACGAAGTCCCGGTCGCTGACGGCGTCGAGGGAGTTCTCGAACACGTTCTCGAAGCCGAGATCGGCGGCGGTGCCCGACGGATCGAGCGGGAGCGAC
The DNA here is from genome assembly GCA_964501845.1 of uncultured Iamiaceae bacterium. Lineage (GTDB taxonomy): Bacteria > Actinomycetota > Acidimicrobiia > Acidimicrobiales > Iamiaceae > Aquihabitans. The sequence continues at coordinate 1,451 of CAZCVS010000143.1, read as the reverse complement.
GAGCCGGCGAGGGCGCCGGCACCGAGGGGCGACACGTCGGCGCGCTTGCGGGTGTCGAGCAGCCGGTCCACGTCGCGGGCCAGCGCCCAGCCGTGGGCGAGCAGGTGGTGGCGCAACTGCACGGGCTGGGCCCGCTGCAGGTGCGTGTAGCCGGGCAGGTAGGCATCGCCCGCGGCATCGGCCCTCGACAGGAGGACCCGCTGGAGGGCGAGGACCGACTCGGCCACCTGGCTCAGGGCCCGCTTGGTGTAGAGGCGCAGGTCGGTGGCGACCTGGTCGTTGCGGCTGCGGCCGGTGTGGATCTTGCCGCCGGCGACGCCCGCGATCTCGGTCACACGGCGCTCCACCGCGGTGTGGATGTCCTCGTCGGCCGGGCCGAACACGAAGGTGCCGCCGGCCAACTCCTCTTCGACCCGGTCGAGGGCGGCGAAGATGGCCGAGGCCTCGTCGCCGTCGAGCAGCCCGCCTCGCACCAGGCCGCGCACGTGGGCGCGCGAGCCGGCGATGTCGTCGGGCGCGAGGCGCTGGTCGTAGGGCAGCGAGACGGTGTAGGCCAGCAGCTGCTCGGCCGGGCCGTCGGCGAACCGGCCGTGCCACAGCGTCTTGCCGTCGCCCTCGGTGAAGTCGGTCATCAGCTCATCCGTTCGAGGGTCGCTTCGAGGCTTGACGAGCGGACCAGGTCTCGATGCCGAGGCCCCAGAGCCGGACGAAGCCGGCCGAGTCCTCGTGGCGGAAGGTGTCGGCGGCGTCGTAGGTGGCCAGTTCGTAGTCGTAGAGCGAGTGCTCGGACCGCCGGCCCGTGACCGTGCACGAGTCCGGTGACAGGCGCAGGCGCACCTCGCCGGTCACGAACTCCTGGCTCTTGTCGACGAACGCGTCGAACGACTCCTTCAGGGGGCTGAACCAGAGGCCGTCGTAGATGAGCTCCGCGTAGCGCGGCTCGATGCGGGCCTTCTCCCGTTCCAGGTCGCGCTCGAGGCAGATGGACTCGAGGTCCTTGTGGGCCAGGATCAGCGCCAGCGCGGCCGGGCACTCGTAGGTCTCGCGGCTCTTGATGCCGACGCGCCGGTTCTCGACCATGTCGATGCGCCCCCAGCCGTAGGAGCCGACGATCGTGTTGAGCTTCTCGATGATCTCGAGCATCCCGAGGGTCTCGCCGTCGACGGAGACGGGCATGCCCTGCTCGAAGCCGATGACGATGTCGCGCGGCTCGGTCTCGGTCTGCTCGGTGAGCAGCCACACGCCCTTGGGCGGGACCGCCCACGGGTCCTCCATCTCACCGCACTCGATGGCGCGGCCCCAGAGGTTGTCGTCGATGGAGTACACCTTCTCCTTGGTCGCCTGGATCGGGATCCCGTGGTCGTAGGCGTAGTGGATCGAGTCCTCGCGGGTCATCCCCCAGCCCCGGACCGGTGCGATGACCTCAAGGTCGGGCGCCAGCGCCCGGGTGG
>CAZCVS010000142.1:0-7529 GCA_964501845.1 uncultured Iamiaceae bacterium | reverse complement strand
CACGACCTGCCGCTTACAAGGCGGCTGCTCTGGCCAACTGAGCTACACGGGCGGGACCGGCACGAGACGGGGAAGGAAGCCCTTCCGGCGTTGGGCGTCGGCGGAAGGTCCGATCGTAGGCGAGGGTCGATCGCTTTCCCGGAGCCGGATCCTGGAGCCGGCACCTACGCTCCACGTCGAGGCGTGATCCGTCGCGCCAGCTCGAATCGAACGGGGACATGGATCGACGTGTGAAGGTGCTGGCCGTTGCCGCGGTCGCGGGGCTGGTGGTCTTGAGTGCCTGCTCGACGTCGAGCCCACCCTCGAGCGGCTCGGAGTCGGTGCCATTGATCGGGTGCGGGGGCGCTGCCACCGTGACCTACGCCAGCCACCCGGGGGTCGACCCGGTCCTGAACAGCCTCGACGTGCATCTGCCGGCCGCGGCCGAGGACGGCTGCGCGAACGCGCCGCTGGTGGTCTGGGTCCACGGTGGCGCCTGGCACGAGGGTGACAAGACCGATCACATCGAGGACAAGGTCCGCCTCTTCACGGGAGCCGGCTATGCGTTCGCCTCCGTCAACTACCGGCTGACCGACCGCAGCACCGACCCGCCCTCGCCGCAACACCCGGTGCACGACCAAGACGTCGCCGATGCGCTCGCGTGGCTCATCGACCACGCCGGCGACCTCGGCGTGGACCCTGAGCGGGTCGCAGCCCTCGGCCACAGCGCCGGTGGGGGCATCGTGGCCGCCATCGCCACCGACGACTCCTACCTCGGCCGCCACGACCTGGGACTCGACTCGATCCGGTGCGCGGGCTCGGTGGACGGCGAGGGCTACGACATCACGGTCGGGGCCGAGCACCCTGACCCACGGGTGCACGAGCCGTACCGGGATGCGTTCGGCGATGACGCGGCGGTGTGGAAGGGGGCGTCGCCGCTCGAGCACATCGCGAGGGGCACGTCGATCCCCGACTACGTCGTCGTGGCGCGAGGGCCCAGCGGTCGCCTGGACCTCCATCGCGAGTTCGTCGCGGCGCTCCGGGGTGCCGGCGTGCCGGTCACCGTGGTCGATGCCGGCTCGCTCGACCACGCCCAGGTCTCGACGGAGATCGGACGCGCCGACGATGACATCGTCACGCCGGTGCTGATGTCGTTCCTGGCGGACTGCTTCTCGTCCCGCTGATGCCGCGGGCCGATGCTCGGCCGATGCGACCGAAGCATCCGCCGGACCGCTCGGTCGACCGTGGCGTCCATCGGGCACCGTGCGTTCGCGTCCGCGATGATGGGAGCATGGGGGGACGTCAGCGGGCCTTGGTGATCGGGCTGGTCGCACTGTCCCTCCTGGTGGCCGGCTGTGGTTCCGGTGGCTCTGAAGGAGGGGGCGTGACTCGCCCGTCGACCACGGTGAGCCGGCCGGTGCGCTCGACGACCACCGATGTGAGCACCACCACGCCCCCACCCACGACGGCGGCTCCCGATGTGTCGGGTGTCCCGACCACGCGTGCCCCGATCATCGGTGCACCGGCGACCTCGGCTCCCATCACCACGGCCCCGCCGACCACTGCTGCACCCACAACCGCGCTGCCGACGACGGCACCGCCGACGACCACGACGACGATCCCGCCGACCACGACCACCACCTCGGAGGCCACGACGACCTCGGCGGCGACGACCTCCTCGGAGGTCACGCCGACGACCACGCCGGCGGGGTCGGAGGTGGAGGACGAGGCGAGCAGCTCCACGTGGTGGCCGTGGATCCTCCTCGCGCTGCTCCTGATCGGGTTGATCTGGCTGCTGCTCGCGCGCCGCGCTCGGCGGGCGGCGATGGCACGGGCTCGCACCGAGCGGGCGCTCTCGGAGGCCACGGAGCTGGCGGCCCACCTGGCGGCGCTCGCGCCCGAAGGCGTCCAGGTGGTGGCCGCTCAAGATGCGGCTCGACTGGCCGCCCTCGGTGCCGAGCTCGACTTGCTTGCGGCAGACGAGGCCGACCTCGAGCGCAAGGCCACCCTCGCCCGGGTCGGTGCGCAGGCGCTGGCGCTGCACGGCGTGGTCGACAGCGTCTCCCTGTCGCCCGGACAGCCGACCGATGCGGCGATTCGCAACCTCGTCGAGCAGGCGACCGTGCTGCACACGGTGTCCGAACAGGCCATCGCCGAGCTCTTCCCGCCGCCTCCCTCGGCTGTCTGAGGACGGTCCCCGCTCCAGACCGGCGACCCGTCGGCGAAGGAAGTGGCAAGCGTTGTGCCAAATGATACGGTCGGGGTCATGGCACCACGCTCGGCTGACCTCGTCCACGTCCACCGGAGCCGGCACCTGCCGCAGGATGCGGCGGCGATCTGGGCGGTGCTCGCCCGCTTCGACGGGATCGTGGCGTGGGCGCCCAAGGTGACGCACTCGGTCCTCACCACCGAGCAGGCCGAGGGCGTCGGCACCGCCCGGCGGGTGCAGGTCGGGCGCCAGGCGCTCATCGAGACGGTGACCATCTGGGAGCCGGAGCGCACGCTCGCCTACGACATCGACGGCCTGCCGCCCGTCGTCGAAGGCGTCGCCAACCGTTGGGACCTGAACGCCGATGGGGCCGGCACGTTCGTCACGCTCACGTCGGTCATCGACCCGGGATCGTCGGCCAAGGGCAAGGCCGCCGCCCGGCTGCTGCGCCTCCCGCTCGCAAGAGCGTCGGACTCGATGGTGGACGGCCTCGCCGCCCACCTCGATGGAGCACTGGGCTGATGGCCACCCGTCCCGACGTCATCCTCATCCTCACCGATGAGGAGCGGGCCGCCCCGCCCTACGAGGGCGATGAGTTGGCGGCGTGGCGGGCGCGGACGCTGGTCGGGACCCAGTGGTTCCACGAGCACGGCGTGTCGTTCGAGCGGCACTACACGGGGTCGCTGGCGTGCGTGCCCAGCCGCCCGACGCTGTTCACCGGGCAGTACCCGGACCTCCACGGCGTGACGCAGACCGATGGGCTCGGCAAGGTCGCCGACGACACCCGGATGCGCTGGCTCCGCGAGGGCGAGGTGCCGACGCTCGGCAACTGGTTCCGCGCCGCCGGCTACGACACCCACTACGACGGCAAGTGGCACATCAGCCACGCCGATCTCACCGACCCGGTCACCGGGAAGGCCCTGCTGTCGAACGACGACGACGGCATGGTCGATCCCGACGCGGTGCAGGCCTACCTCGATGCCGATGCGCTCGACCCGTACGGCTTCACCGGCTGGGTCGGCCCGGAGCCGCACGGCGCTGCCCTCGCCAACAGCGGCCTGCGCCGGGACCCGCTCATCGCCGACCGGGTGGTCGCCTGGCTGGAGGAACGCTACGAGCGCCGCCGCAACGGCGATGCTCGTGCGCTGGTGCCGTTCCTGCTGGTCGCCAGCTTCGTGAACCCGCACGACATCGTGCTGTTCCCGGGATGGCAGCGGAGGTCACCGATCTCCCCGTCGCCCCTCGACCCGCCGTCGGTGCCCGAGGCGCCGACGCGCCACGAGTCGCTGGCCGACAAGCCCGCGGCCCAGGTCGCCTACCGCGAAGCGTATTGCTCGGGGTACGGACCCGCTCCGGTGATCAGGCGCATGTACGAGCGCAACGACCAGGCGTATCGAGACCTCTACTACCGGCTGCACGCCGAGGTCGACGCGCCCATCGACCGCGTCCGCCGCGCCGTGACCGAGGGCGGCTCGACCGACGCCGTGCTGGTGCGCAGCGCGGACCACGGGGATCTGCTCGGCGCCCACGGCGGCCTCCACCAGAAGTGGTTCAACCTCTACGACGAGGCCACCCGCGTGCCCTTCCTGGTCGCCCGCATCGGCGAGGACGCCACAGCCCCGGCCGTGGTGCGCCGGACCCCGACCTCGCACGTCGACCTGGTGCCCACGCTGCTGGCCGCGGCCGGCATCGACGAGACGACGACGGCCGAGGAGCTCCGCCACACGTTCAGCGAAGTCCACCCGCTTCCGGGCCGCAGCCTCCTGCCACTGGTCGACGATGGCGAGGGCGACGGCGCGAGCCGGGCCGTGTACCTGCAGACCCGCGACAACATGCTCGAGGGCGACACCGGTGCATCGGCGGTGGCTCGTCGGATCGGCAAGACGCACAACCCGCCGCTGCCGCTGCGCATCCAGGTCCCCGCCCACGTCGGCGCCAACTTCGAGGGCCTCGTAGCCCACGTGCCGGAGACGGAGGTGGTCGGCGGCGCCGGGCACCTGTGGAAGCTGGTGCGGACGTTCGACGACCCGGACACCTGGACCGAGCCCGGAGTGCGGCACCTGGCCGCCGATGGGCCGGGAGGCGACCTCTACCGGACGGTTCCCCTCGCCGACGAGTGGGAGCTCTACGACCTCGACGACGACCCCGTCGAGGCGGCGAACCGGTGGCGCGACCCCGCGGCGGCGACGGTCCTCGCCCACCTGCGGGAGCGGCTCGTGCTCGAGCGCATGGCGTCGGTGCCCCGTCGCAACCAGCCCTGGCCCTACGCCGCTCGACGCCCCCGCCTGGGGACCGCGTCCTCCGCCTCTTCCGCGTCCTGATCGGAACACCGATGTCGTCTGTGCCTCCTGCCCCCGCTCTCGCCCTGCGTGGCCTCGTGCGCAAGCTCGGCATGCACCCCGAGGACCCGGCGGCCGAGCGCTTCGACCTGACGGGTCGCCGGGCCCTCTGCGTCGCCACCAACCACGGCGAGCTGTCGCCGGGCAAGCGGACCGGGGTGTTCTGCTCCGAGCTGTCGGTGCCGTACTACGCGTTCGTCGACGCGGGCATGGAGGTCGAGGTCGCCAGTCCCGCCGGCGGCCTGGTGCCCATCGACCCGCAGTCGCTCAAGCCCGTGCTGCGATGCGCGGCAGACGACCGGCTGCTCGATGACAAGGAGCTGCGGGCCCGCCTGGCCAACACGCGGCCCATCGACCAGATCGACCTGAGCGAGGTCGACGTGGTCTACCTCGCCGGCGGCTGGGGTGCGGCGTTCGACTTCGCCACATCGGACGCGCTCGCGGCTGCGCTGACCGACGCGGCCGCGCTCGATCTCGTCATCGGCGGCGTCTGCCACGGACCGCTCGGCCTGGTGAACGCGACGGCGGTCGACGGGCGGCCACTGGTCGACGGCCGGAGGATCACCGCCGTGACCGACAAGCAGGTGCGTGAGCTCAAGATCGAGTCCACGCCGTTCCACCCCGAGACCGAGCTGCGCAGGCGCGGCGCCCGCTTCGAGTCCACGACCCGGTTCCGCGACCCGTTCGCCAACCACTGGGTCGTCGACGGCAGCTTCGTCACCGGCCAGAACCAGAACGCCGCCCCGATGGTCGCACGGGAGATGATGCGCCTGGTGGCCGAGAAGGTCTCGGTCGCCTGACCGTCTCCTGTCGCCGCAGGTCCTGCCCGTCCGGCGCCGATGGTGAGGTCTCGTAGCGTCCAGGCCATGAGCGATGTGGACGAGCAGATGATCCGGTTGGCGGTCGACCTCGGGCGGCGGGGTGCGGCGGCAGGTGCCGGTGGCCCGTTCGGGGCGGTGGTCGCCCGTGACGGTGAGGTGCTGGGACAGGCCCACAACTCGGTGCTGCTCACCAGCGATCCGACCGCCCACGGCGAGGTCCTGGCCATCCGGGAGGCGGCGCAGTCGCTCGGTGATCCGCATCTGGTGGGGGCGACGCTGTACTCCAGCTGCGAGCCGTGCCCCATGTGTGCCGGTGCGGCGATGTGGGCTCGCGTCGACCGGGTGGTCTACGCCTCGACCCGGGAGGATGCCCGGGAGTGGGGTGGTTTCGACGACGACGAGTTCTGGGACGACGTCGCCCGGCCGGTCGGCGAGCGCCAGCTGACCCACGAGCAGCTCGGCCGGGAGGCCGCGCTCGACGCCTGGCGCTGGTTCTCCGAGGAGTGCAGCGGTCTCACCTACTGACCGCGCCGGCCAGGAGGTCAGGCAGGTGGCGTGGCCTCGATCGCCTCGGCGATGGCGGTGGCGACTGCAGTGAGGTCGACCGGGTCATCGCTGGCCCGCAGGCCCGAGGCGGTGAACCCGGCCCACACGTAGCCCACGAGCAGTTCCACGAACTCGACGCGAGGCGGCTGGCGGCGGTTGCACCACCATTCGGTCGCGGTGAACACGGCGCCGAGGGTGGCGTGGGCGAGCGCCTCGGATCCCGACGGGTCCTTGCCCTGACGGGTGAGCTCGCTCGACACGAGGGCGGTGATGGGCGCAGCCACGTCGGCCATGACCGCGCCGGCGTCGGCGTTGAGGACGATGAAGCGGTAGGTCTCGGGCTGGGCCTCGATGAGGCGGACGAAGATCTCGATGCCGCCCCGGACCACCTGCTGAGCGGTGAGCGGGGCGTCGAGGCCGACGGCGAAGCGCTCGAGCACCTCGCGCCCGTAGCGGTCGAGCAGGGCGTCGGTGAGGCCGGCCTTGCCGTCGAAGTTGTCGTAGAGCGTGGCCTTGGATACGCCGGCCTCGACCGCGATCTGCTCCATCGACGCGGTCGCCCCGTGGGTGGCGATGGCACGCGTCGCGGCCTCGACCAGCGCGGCCCGGCGCTCGGCGGGGTCCTGCTGCGCGCCGCGGGGTCGTCCGGGGCGGCGGGTGGGCGCGGTCACCGGGCGAATCCTAGTGAGGGTGACGTTCGTCTCGTTCCTTGAAACCGACCATTGGTCGGTTTATGGTCCTCCCATGAGCCCCATCGGTGTCGTCGAGCGCGTCGAGCGCCTCAACCGTGCATCCGCCAAGCGGGTCATCGACCCCGATGTCGACCTGCTGGGCAACGTCGGCGATGGCCAGCTGATCCCCGACGAGCTGCTCTCGGTCCACGGCCTCGGTCTCGAACTCAGCGACGAGCAGCGCCGCACGCTCAGCCGGGAGGAGGTGGCCTCCATGTTCGACAACGGCATCCGGTTCGAGGCCGTCCTCGAGGCCGGCTTCGCCCTGCGCATCGCCCAGGCGGACGACATCACCGATCCCCGCATCACCTACCTCTTCCACGAGATCGGCGAGGAGACCCGCCACCAGCGGCTGTTCCAGCGGGTCATCGGCCAGATCCAGCCGGCCGCCCGCAACCCGCTGGCGGCCAACCGGCTGGTCCGCATCCTCGACCGGTTCGGGACCCGCTGGATCCTCAACCACCCGGCCACGCTCTACACGATGGTCATCTCTGGCGAGGAGATCCCGGACCTCCTCCAGAAGCTGGCGAGCGAGCACTCCGACACCGATCCGTTCCTGGCCTCGGTCAACCGGTACCACCGCCAGGAAGAGGCGCGGCACCTGTCGTTCGCCCGGTCCATGCTGCCCGACGTGTGGGCGACCGCGTCGCGGGCCGAGCGGTGGGGCATCCACCACGTCGTGCCCGTCGCCATCCGCCAGATGTACGAGTTCCTGGTGCACCCCGGCGTCTACGAGGCGATCGGTCTCGAGGGCTGGCCCACGTGGAAGGCCGTCAACAAGCTCCCCGAGCGCATCGCCATCCGCCAGCAGGCCACCAAGCCGATCCTGGGCGCGCTCATCGACGCCGGCATGATCTCGCCCCGCAAGGTCCCCAAGGGCTGGCAGAACCTCTGCGGCGTCGGG
>CAZCVS010000141.1:0-7554 GCA_964501845.1 uncultured Iamiaceae bacterium | reverse complement strand
ACACCAGCAGCTCGAAGAACGAGAGGGCGAAGGCCCAGTGGTAGAAGTTCAACCGCCCTTGCTCCGGCGAGTCCGGGATGTTCATGCCGGTGAGGACCGCGGCGACGGCGAGCACCCCGATCATGGCCACCGCGGCGAGCAGCTTCGGCTCCCGTCGGCGCCACCAGGCACCGGCCGCGAGGATGGCGCCGGTGACGGCAAAGGTGGCCACGACGCCGAGCGTGGACCGGTGGTCCACGAGATCCCAGCCCTTGGGACTGGACCGACCCAGGAACGGCCGGGGGCCGAGGACGTTGGCCACCTGCGAGAGCGCGGAGCGCAGGCCGAGGTCCTGGCGTTGCGAGTCACCGGAGTAGTTCGAGAGTGCGGTGAGGTTCCCGGGGCTGCCGGTGAGCTGCTGGTAGATGACCGGCGACCAGAGGAGGAGGCCCAGCGCGGCGGCGCCACCGATCCAGCCCAAGGCCTCGGAGCGCCGGCCGACCGGAGCCCGCCACACCCACCACACCGCGGCGAGCAGCCCGACCCCGCCCAGCACCGCGGCCGCGGGCAGCACGGACAGGTGCTGCTGGGCGGCGAACGACCAGAACACGACCGTGAGCGGCGCGACGCGCAGGTCACCGCACAGCAGCGCCCACACGCCCACCGCCGCCGCGAGCAGGGGCATCCGCCCGAAGTTGGAGCTCAGCGGATCGATCAGCCCAGCCGCGCCGGCGCTGAACGCGGCCAGGGCCACGAGCACCGCGCCGGCGGCGCCGCCCCGCGGGCCCAGCTGACGGAACAGCAGCCAGGCGACCGCGAGCATCGAGACCGCGCTGACGGCTGCGGCGGCCAAGAGGGTGCCGGCGACCGGCCCGAGCAGGCGCGTGGAGGGCGCCAGGACGACGAATCCGATCGGGCCGGGGTGGGCGACGTTGTCGGCCCGCGCGCCGTAGGAGCCGCTGGTCGAGGGCTGGCCCACCAGCGGGGTGCGAGACGTCCCGACCTCGCGCGCCCGTAGCTCGATCAAGGCGTCGTCGCCCTGCGGCTCCCAGCGGCCGTGGTTGGCCATGGCCGCGACGAGCGGGACGAGCACCAGCGCCAGGGCGAGGCCTGCCGCGACCAGCCGGCCGCGCCGGTCGAGGTCCCGCAGGCGGTGGACAGGCCGCAGTGAGCCAGACCCGGAGGTGTCGTGGTCCTGATCGACCTGGTCGGTTGGCGCGGTCACGAGGCGGAGCGGGTCAGTCGGCGGCGTCGCTCAGCGCCTCGGCCAGCGCCGGGTGGACGAACAGGCTCTCGGCCAGGTCGCCGACCTTGAGCCCGGCGGTCACGGCGACGGCGATGACCGAGATCAGCTCGGCGGCGTGCTGCCCGACGATGGACCCGCCGAGCACCACGCCGGTGGCCGGGTCCGAGATGATCTTCACGAACCCGCGGGGGTCGTCGTTGATGAGCGCCTTGGCCGAGGCCGAGAACGGCACCTTGGTGACCCGGACCTTGCGGCCGTCGGCGAACGCATCCGCCTCCGCCAGACCCACATCAGCGATCTCGGGGTCGGTGAAGATGGCCGACGCCGCCTTCTCGTAGTCGATGTGGCGGTGCGGACCGGCGTGCAGGCCGAGCGCGTGCTCGGCGATCTTGCGGCCCTGCATCGAGGCGACGGAGGAGAGCGGCAGCTTCCCGGAGAGGTCGCCGGCGGCGTAGATGTTGGGCACGGTGCTCTTGCAGTTGTGGTCGACGACCACGTAGCCGTGGTCCAGCTCCACCCCGGCCTCCTCGATCCCAAGGCCCTCGGAGTTGGGGATGGAACCGATGCACAGCAGGACGTGTGAGCCGCGAGCGACCCGGCCGTCGTCGCAGCGCACGCTGACCTCGTCGTCGGTGACATCGATGCCCTCGGCCCGGGCCCCCTTGAACAGGCGCACGCCGCGCCCGAGGAAGTCGTCCTCCAGCACGGCCGCCACCTCCGGGTCCTTCTGGGGGAGCACCTGCTGGCGGCTGACGATCAGCGTCACGTCGGCACCGAACGCCGAGAACATGTGGACGAACTCCACGCCGGTCACGCCCGAGCCCACGACGATGAGGTGCGACGGCAGCTCCGGCGGCGGGTAGGCGTCGCGGGTGGTGAGGACCCGCCGGCCGTCGATCGGCGCCCAGTCGGGGATGCGGGGCCGGCTGCCGGTGGAGAGCACGATCGTGTCGGCCTCGATGACCTGGGTGGTGCCGTCGGCCTCGGTGATCTCGACGTGGTGGGGGTCGGTGACACGGCCGGTCCCCTGCACCAGGTTCACGCCCTGGCTCTGGAGCAGGCCCCGGACCGATCCCTCGAGCCGGTTCTCGATCCCGACGATCCGGGCGCGGAGCGCTTCGAAGTCGAGCTCGGCCTCGACGTGGACCAAGCCCATGCTGCCGGCCCGCCGCATGTCGTTCATGGCCCCGCCGGTGGCGATCATGGCCTTCGACGGGATGCAGTCGAGGAGGTGGGCCGCACCCCCCACGATGTCGCGCTCGACCAGGGTCACCTCGGCGCCGAGGCGGGCGGCGGTGGTGGCAGCAGTGTTGCCGGCGGGCCCACCACCGATGACGACGAACCGATGAGCCATCGCCGCAGGCTACCGGTCGCCGTCGGGCGCCCCGAGCGCCGCCGACGCGTCGATGGCCTGGGCGGCGCCGTCGTCTTCGACGTCGGCGACCAGCAGCCGCGCCGCCGCCACCACCTCGGGTTCGGCGTTGCCCATCGCGACGCCCCAGCCCACCGCCTCGATCGCCGGGAGGTCGTTGTGGCCGTCGCCCACCATCATCACGTCGGACAGGGGCACGCCGAGGTCGTCGGCGACCGCCGCGATGCCCTCGGCCTTCGACACGCCTGCGACCGTGATGGAGACGAACACGGCGCCGGGCATCATCGGCGACGTGGCGGCCGAGGCGGTGGTGCCGGGCGGGGCGGCTGCGACCGCGGCCGCCCCCACCGCCGCGGGCACCACGAACTGGACCCGGACGACCGGATCGGCCAGGTCGCTCACCGGCCGCCGGCGGTGCGGCAGGGCCAGCAGGGCGGCGTGGGCGACGGCGAGCTCGTCATCGGAGTCCACCACGTAGTCGTCCCAGGAGTACGTCTCCAAGACCCAGCCCCGGTCGGCAGCGATCTCCGCGCACGCGCCGACGGCGTCGCCGGGGATCGGCTCGGCGCGCACCGCACCCGTCCACGGGTTCCAGCGGGCCGCACCGGTGTGGAACACGTGCCAGCCGAGCGGGTCGAGCCGCTCGGCCCATGCGCGGGTCGGACCGGCGGCGAGCCGCGCCGTGCACAGCGTGAGCCGCTGGCCACGGGAGCGCGCCCGCTCGGCGGCGGTCCACAGCGCGCCGCTCGGCTCCCCCGCCAGCCCCACCAGGGTTCCGTCGACGTCGAGGCAGATGAGCGGAAGCACGCCCGGACGGTAGGCGACCACCCCCACCCGCCCCCCAATCGTCCCTCCCGGCCCCAAACCGGACATCTCGACACGACCCTTGACGTGCGCCCGGGCACTCCCTACCTTGCCCGGCGGCGGCCCTCCGGGAGGGGAGGTGTGGTCACCACCACCGATTCACGTTCGTTGGAGGAGACCACGCATGAAGACCCGGGCTCGATGAGCGATCAGGTCCTCACTGCGTTCGGTTTGGTCGTCCGCTTCGGCGCCACGACCGCCGTGGCCGGCGTGGGCCTGGAGGTCTGCCCCGGTGAGTCGGTGGCGATCGTCGGGCCGAGCGGGTCGGGCAAGTCGTCGCTGATGCACTCCCTGGCCGGGCTGATCGTTCCCTCAGCGGGCACGGTGCATCTCGCCGGCACCGAGCTCGGGGCGTGCAGCCCCGAGCAACGAGCCGAAGTCCGGCGAAGCGCGGTGGGGTTCGTGTTTCAGTTCGCCGATCTGGTGCCGGAGCTCTCGCTGATCGACAACGTGGCACTGGCGTGTGAACTGATCGGCGCGAGCCGGCGCGACGCATGGCGACGGGCTGGCGACAAGCTCGACCAGCTCGGCATCGGTGGGCTGGCATCGCGTCGGCCGGGCCAGGTTTCGGGCGGCGAGCGCCAGCGCGCCGCGGTGGGGCGGGCGTTGGTGCACCGACCGAAGGTCGTGTTCGCGGATGAACCCACCGGCGCACTCGACACCGAGAACGGGGCGCTGGTCATGGATCAGCTCCTTGCTGCCGCCTCGGATGCCGGGGCCGCGGTGGTCGTGGTCACCCACGACCCTGCGGTGGCCGGGCGGTGCAGCCGCGCACTCACCATGCGCGACGGCCGGCTCGATCCTTCGCTCGCCGCCTCCTCGGCACCATGAGGCGCACCGCGAGCACGCGGCTGGCACTACGGATCATCGCCGGAACCGGCCGGGCCGGCGCGGTGCGCGTCGCCGTGGCCGTCGTGGCGATGGCGATCGCCGTGGCCGCCGGTCTGGTCATCGCGTTCGTCCCGGCGATCGACACCCACCGCGCTGATGCCGCCGCGGCCCGATCGGTGCGCCAAGCACGCACCCCGGGCGAGGAGCGCTTCCGAGCGAGCGCCGTCGATGCCTCCGTAGGCGACCGTCCGCTCCGACGGATCTTCATCGCGGCGTCCCGGACCACTCCGTTGCCGCCGGGCGCCGAGGCCGTTCCGCAACCCAATGAAGTCATTGCATCACCGGAGCTTCGCAAGTTGCTCGAGGACGAGCCGTTCGTCGAGCCGTTCGTACCGGGGAAGGTGATCGGCACCGTGTCGGCCGAAGGACTGGCCGACCCAGACGAGCTCTTCGCGTATGTCGGCGCCGATGCCACCGAAGACTTGGCGCCTGCGGCCGGGTTCGGCGGGCGGGGAACGGTCGATGGAGGAGCGTCGTCGTTCGTGGCGCTCCAGCTAGCCCTGTTCGTGCTGGTCCCGGCGGGTGGCTTCTTGATCGTGTCAGCGACCCTGTCGTCTCGGGCACGTAGCTGGCGCTGGGACGCCATGCGCTCGCTGAGCGCTCCCGACTCGACCGTTCGACACGTCGCCGCCATCGAAACCGGCCTCACGAGCATCATCGGTGGTGTCATCGGACTTGCGCTGTTCGCCCTCGTCCGCGTCCCGCTCACCGATGCTGGTTTCGGTGGTCTGCGGTGGTTCCCCGCGGACCTCCGACTCACCCCGCGCATCGCACTTGCGACCGTCCTCACGGTCGCCATGGCAGGTACCGCCCTCGGTCGCCGAGCTAGCCAGGTCCACCTCACCGATTCGCTTCACGGTCGAGGAGGTGGCCCCCATCCAGTACTACGGGGTCTGCCGTTCGCTTGCGGGGTGTCGATGCTCGCCACGATGGTGCTGGCACGTCACACCGGCCATGTCGTCAACAGCACCCCGATCCTCCTCGTCGGCGCTCTCCTCTCGGTTCTCGGTCTCGGGTTGGTACTCGTCCCGTTCGTTCGTGGCGTCGGCAAGGCCGTAGCCGGCCGATCGCGCCATCTCGCCTGGCGACTCGGTGGGCACCGAGCTGCCTACGAACCCCGCTCGATCGTACGGATCCTCGCGGGGCTGGTCGCCCTCACCGTGGTCGGACACATTATGTTCGCGGTCCTCACCGACCTGCGGGTCGTGGTTGGCGGCGACCTGAACCGCGTCATCGCCTCAACGGCGACGAGCGACGCAGCACCGGAGCACGTCGATGAGCTCCTCAGACTTCGACCGCTCAGCGTCGGGATCGGCCACACCATCCCCGGAGCCCCCGACAGCGCAGCGATCGCCTACGTCGGCTGCGAAGAGCTCCAGCACCTCGCGACCACAGCGACCCGCTGCCGTCCTGGCGCCATGTACCGGGTCGCCGACAGCCTCTTCCCCAGCGATCTCCATGCCGGGCGCACCTACCAGTTCAAGACCAACGCCGGAGAAGCCCTCGACATCGAAGCTCCGACGGAGTCCGCCATGGATCAGCTCGGTGTCTTCGACACCAGGACGATCCTGGTCACCGACGACCCGCAGCGGAGTCCGCTCGCCATCGGGGAGATCCGGTACCTGGTCGAGCGCGCCGATCTGGTCCACCTCGAGTCGGCAGTCGCCCGCGTCGACCCCCTGCTCATCATCGATTCAGACATCGAGGCCGAGCAGGTCCAGACCTACGAACAACACCTCGCCATCGCGCGTGTCGGCGCCGCGCTAGGCGCCTTGCTCGCCACCCTCAGCTTCATCGTTGCCTCCGTCGACCGCCTCCTCGAGCGTCGGAGCCACACCGCGACCCTCGTCGCGATCGGCGTCCCGCGGCGCACGCTGCGAACGAGCCAGATCGCCCAGCTGCTCCTCCCCATGGCCGCTGCGCTCACCGTCGCCAACCTGGTCGGCTGGCTCATCGCCCAGAGCTACCTCGCCATGGGCGGCATCGTTCCCGGCGTCCCGTACGGACTGCTGCTCCAAGGAGTCGTCGTGTCAGCGGTCGCCCTGCTGCTCGCAACCGCCGTCGGGGGAATCGTGTCCGTTCCCAAGGACATCGTGACGCACCTCCGCTCCGAGTAGCGGATGGTCACGGGACGTGATGGTGACAGCATCGTAAAGAATGTGACAATCAGGTGACGGATGCGCGACGATAGGGAAGTCACCCAAGGAGCTCGCCCATGCCCCACCTCGCTTCGTCGCCCGCTACTCCCACCGTCCGTCGCTGGCCGCGACGCGCGGTGACCGCTTTGGCCACGCTGAGCGCGATCGTGGTACTCAGCGGCTGCTTGAGCGCGAACCAGACGAAGATGGTCGACCTGGTCAACGCCAGCCGCCGAAGCGCCGGCCGGCCGGCGATGACCGCCAACGACGCGGCGTCGAGCAAGGCCCAGACGTGGGCCGCCCGGATGGCCCGCACCGGCCGGGTCGAGCACACCGGCGGCGGCAGCCGGGTCGACACCTCCGGGCTCCCCAAGTGGTGCTCGGTCGGAGAGAACGTGGCCAAGGCCACCAGCATCCAGCACGCCCACGACCTCTGGATGCGCTCGAGCACCCACAAGGCCAACATCTTGGGCAACTTCAACCGGATCGGCACCGGCGTCGTCCGCGACGGCCAGTACGTGTACGCCGTCCAAATCTTCTACCGAGCCTGCTGAGCCCTGACGGTCCGTCAGGGCGCATTGGGGTGGGGATCGGGGCGGATCGTAGGCTTGACCCTCGATGAGCGACGACGCGACCTCGGACCCCACTGCCTCCCTGTCTGACTGGGAAGCGCTGGCCACCAAGGACTTGAAGGGCCGAGCCCCCGCCGACCTCACGCGGACCCGGCCCGAGGGCATCGACGTCAAGCCGCTCTACACCGCGGCCGACACCGCCGACCTCGAGACCGACACGCTGCCGGGCTTCGAGCCGTTCACCCGCGGCGTGCGGGCCACCATGTACGCCAACCGGCCGTGGACCATCCGCCAGTACGCCGGGTTCTCCACCGCCGAGGAGTCCAACGCCTTCTACCGCCGTAACCTGGCGGCCGGCCAGCAGGGCGTGTCGGTCGCCTTCGACCTCGCCACGCACCGCGGCTACGACTCGGACCACCCCCGGGTGGTGGGCGACGTCGGCAAGGCCGGCGTGGCCATCGACTCCGTCGAGGACATGAAGATCCTCTTCGA
>CAZCVS010000140.1:0-7566 GCA_964501845.1 uncultured Iamiaceae bacterium | reverse complement strand
CGGCACGTTCCAGATCGACGTGCCGTCACCGGTCCACGCGGTCGTCCCCTGCGCGGGGATGCCCGGACCCGGGTTGACGATCCAGAACTGCGTTGCGGCGCAATCCGCACCCGATGCCCGACCGGCAGGCGTACCGGCGGCGCCGACCTGCTTGCAGAACTGGGCGTAGATCCCCTTCGACGAGTCGAAGCCCGACCCGTTCACCGTGATCGTCTCCCCGGCCGGGTCGATGCCCGAGGCCTTCGACGGCGTCACCGAGCCCGCGGCGAACGCCGGCCCCGAGTCAGACAGCACCAGCGTCGGCACCGCGACCACCGCGGCCAGAGCGAAGACCAGGAGGGCACGGCCGAGCGGGCGCTCCGCCGTGTGGCGCCGGGTGGGCAGTCGAGAGGATCGGGACATGCTCAGGTCTCCTTGCAGATGGCGGTGCTGGGGGAAGGCACGATGCGGGTCACGGCTCGGGAACGGCCCCACGGCGACGGACCACGACGTACCCGCCGATGCCGGCTGCCGCGAGCGCGACGACGATGAGGATGGGAACGATCGGGCTGGAGCCGCCGTCCCCGTCGTCGCCGGGCGTCTGCCCGGTGGCGGCACCGGCGGCCGATTCACCGTCGGACCCCGCGGCCGTGGCATCGACCGACTCGTCGGCGACCTCGATGTCGTCGTCGCCTTCGTCGTCCTTGCCCGCCTTGGTGGTGGTCGTCGCCTTCGGGTCATCGTCGCCCGCCTTGGTGGTGGTCGTCGCCTTCGGGTCATCGGACTTGGCCGTGGTGGTGGTCACGGCCGCGGGCGGGGCCGTGGTGGGGGGCGCGGGCGGCGCGGTCTGGGGGACCGGGGTGGGCGGCGGGGCGGTGACCGGAGGCGCCGTGGGGGGCGGCGGAGCCGGGGCCCGGAACGCGATGTTGGTGTTGCGGTCCTGGGACCGGTCGTCGGCGTGGTCGGACACGGCGCTCGTCTTGATGGCGCACTGCACCTTGAGGCAGTCGGTGGCGCCGAAGTTGGCCACGACCTTCATGGCGTTGGCGGTGAAGGTGCCTTGCGGGCTCGTCGTCACCTTGCGGAGCCCGACGGAGTTGCAGGTGTGGTCGGTGGTGGAGGTGGCCCGGCACTGCATCACGAAGAGCTGCACGTTCGGCAAGAAGCCCGTGCCGCTCACGACGACGAAGGCCCCGTTGGGGTCGAGGTTGTTCGCCGGGTTCACGCTCAGGTTGGGCGCCGCGGCCGGTGCTGCCGCCGCGGCGGAGGCTCCGAGACCGACGGCAGTCGCGCCGATCGCCGTCAGGGCGAGGAGGGCGACGATGGCGGCACGGCCGATTCGCCGTCCTGCATGGGACCTGGACATTTGAGCACTCACAAGCTGTAAAGGTACCCTAACGATCCTGCGCCGCAAAAGTCATGAGGCCGAAATCGCGACATCAAGTCGCGTTTTCACGACCGTCTGTCGTGAACAGTGCGCATCCACCTCTCCGGAACTGCAACACTGACGTGACCCGCCCACCCGCTGTTTCGCCCCAAGCCACAGGAGCCCTCCATGACCACCGAGACCGCCGAACGCTTCTCTGCCACGATCCGGTCGGAGACTGCCGGCGATCACCGGGGCGCCGAGCGCTCCGCCTTCATGGATGCCCTCATGGGCGGAACGCTGCCGCTCGCCGGCTACGTCGACATGCTCGCGCAGCACTGGTACGCCTACGAGCGGATCGAGGCCCACGGCGAGCGCCTGCAGTCGGATCCGGTGGCGGGCGCGTTCGTGGACTCGGCACTGCTGCGGTTGCCGGCGCTGACCACCGACCTCGAGGAGCTCGCCGGACCGGCGTGGCAAGACGCGCACCCCGCCTCCGCCGAGACCCAGGACTACGTGGCCGCCATCGACCGCGCCTCGGCGTGGAGCGGGGGCTTCGTCGCCCACCACTACACCCGCTACCTGGGCGACCTGTCCGGCGGCCAGCACATCGGCAAGGTCGCGGCCCGCTGCTACGACCTGGCACCGGGGCGGGGTGGCAACTTCGCCACCTTCGACGCCATCACGGACGCCGCGGCCTACCGGGAGTCGTACCGGGTGCGCCTCGACGAGGCGGCATGGGACCCGTCGGAGCGCCGGCAGCTGATCGACGAGGTGCACGAGGCATACCGGCACAACCGGGCCGTCCTCGCCGCCCTCGACCGCCACAGCGCCTGACGGCCTTCGCCCTCCCCCGCTGCGGGGGCCTCCGATGACCCGCTACCTCGTCCGGCGCCTGCTCGCGCTCGCCGTCACGGTCCTGCTGGCGCTGACGATGATGTTCTTCCTCCTGCACGCGTCGCCCGGCAGCCCGGTCGACTCCATGGGTGCCGCGGTCGCCGCCGACCCGGCCGCGCGGGAGGCCGTGACCGAGGCCCAGGGCCTCGACCGGCCGCTGCTCGCCCAGTACGGCGCCTACCTGGGCGGGTTGGCACGAGGCGATCTCGGCACCTCGATCTACGACGGCAGCTCCGTCACCACCACCATCGCCGCCGCCGCGCCCGTGTCCGCCGAGCTGGGCCTGCTCGCCATCACGGTCACCCTCGTCCCCGGGCTCGCCGCCGGCGTCGCCGCGGCCCGCCGCCACGGCCGCGCCGCTGACGGGATCGTGCGAGTGATCACCCTGCTCGCGGTGTCGATCCCGTCCTACTGGCTCGCGGTGCTGTGCCTGATCTGGGTTGGAGCCCGGTTCCCGGACCTGCTCCCCAACGCCGGCGGGTTCATCCCCTTCACCGAGGATCCGATCGGGAACCTCAAGGTCATGATCCTCCCGGCGTTCGTCGTCGGCCTGGCCGGGTTCGCCATCGTGGCTCGCTCGGTGCGCAGCGCTCTGCTGGACGCCTACGGCGCGGATGAGGTCCGCTACGGCCGCGCCGCCGGCCTTCCCGAGCGCGACATCACCCGGCGCCTCGCGCTGCGCCGGGCTGCGCCGCCCTCGCTTGCCGTGCTCGGCTTGGTCGTCGGCGGCCTGCTCACCGGCACCGTCTTGGTGGAGAACGTGTTCCAGCTTCCCGGCCTCGGCCAGCTCATGGTCACGGCCTTCACCCGCGACGACTATCCGCTCGCGCTGGGCTGCGCACTCGTCACCGCGGTCGTCCTGTTGACGGTGAACCTGGTGGTCGACGTCGCGCTGCACCTCCTCGACCCCCGGACCCGACCTGCGGGACGGTGGCAGTGAACCGGCGCGCGTCCTGGCTCCCGCCGTCGACGGCCCTCACCTGGGTGGGGATCGTCCTGCTGGGCGCCTACGTCCTCATCGCCACCCTCGGGCGGCTCCACGGCGACCCCACCGCGCTCGTGGCCGACGGCGCCACCGCTCCCTCCTGGACGTACCCGTTCGGAACCGATGCGCTGGGCCGCGACCTGCTGGCGCGCACCGCCGAGGGGGCGTGGACCTCGATGCTGATCAGCACGAGCGCGGTCGCGCTCTCGTGCCTCGTCGCCGTGCCGCTCGGTCTGCTCGCCGCGCTGCGCGCCGGGCGCTGGACCGACTCCGTGGTCATGCGCATCATCGAGACCGCCCAGGTGGTGCCCCCGTTCATCCTGGTGCTCCTGCTCCTCGGCCTCACCTCGACCCGGCCCATGCACATCGGCCCCGTCACCGTGCCCGTCGCCGGCCGCGTCGCGGTCTGCCTGGCCATCGGCTTCATCCCGTTCTTCGCCCGCGTCATCCGCTCTGCCGCGCTCGCCGAGCTCCAGGAGCCCTACGTCGAGGAGCTGCGCCGCCTCGGCGTCAGCACCCGCGAGGTGGTGGGCGGCGAGGTGTTCCCCAACCTGTTGCCGACGCTCGCGGTGCAAGCGCTGCTCGCGCTGGCCATCGTCGTGTTCGCCGAGGGCGGGCTCAGCTTCCTGGGCCTCGGCGTGCCGCCACCGGCCCCCACGCTGGGCAACCTCATCGCCGAGGCCGGCAGCCAGCTGCTCGGGGATTCCTGGTGGTACGCGCTGATCCCCGGCCTGGTGCTGGTCGCCGGCATCACCGGGTTGAACCTGCTCTCCGACGCTGTCGCCGACCACCTGCTCGGCCAGGGCCCGCTCCCACCGGAGCCGGCCGCGACCACATCGGCTCCCGCCGCCTCCACACTTGCCCCCGCCTCCCCCACCGCCGCAAGGACCGCGCCATGAACCCCGATCCCATCCGCACGAGCATCGATCGCCGCCGGTTCCTCGGGCTCGCCGTCGGCGCGGCCATCCTCGGACCGACGGCGATCGCGGCGTGCAGCTCGCCGAGCAGCAGCGAGCGCGCCCAGAAGCGCCAGGCCGACGGCATCTTGCGCATCGGCGTCGCCGGCGCCCCCAGCAACATCAACCCGCTCGACTCGGGATCCGAGCTGACGCGCTGGCTCGCCGAGCCGGTGATGGAGTCCCTGTACACCTACGACGACGACCTCCGCTCGGTGCCCCTCCTCGCGGACGGCGAGCCGACCGTGAGCGACGATCTGCTCACCTGGACCATCCGCCTCAAGCCCGGGATCACGTTCCAGAACGGTGACCCGCTCGAGGCCGCCGACGTGGTGGCCACCCTCGACCACATGCTCAACCTGTCAGCGGGCAGCGAGTGGATCACCTACCTGATCGACTACGTCCAGCGCTTCGACGTCGTCGACGAGCACACCCTCACCATCGGCCTGGCGAAGCCCTACGGGCTGCTGCGCTCGCACCTCACGAACCTGCCCATCGCGCATCGGGACTACGCCGAGCGGCGCGACGCCATGATGGGCACCGGGCCGTACGCGCTCGAGGACTTCACCCCCGGCCAGAGCTTCACCATGACCCGCTACGACGGGTACCACGGCACCGCGCCCTCCTTCGCCGGCATCGAGTACACCGTCTTCACCGACGGCTCCACCCGTTTGGTGAGCCTCCGCCAGGGCAAGGTCGACCTCATCACCGCGGTGCCGTACCAGAACCTCGACGCCGTCGAGAAGGACCAGGACCTGAAGCTGATCATGGCCGAGGCGCCCCTCGACGTCTTGACCTACGTGATGATGCGAGCCGAGCCGTTCAGCGACGACGCGTTCCGCAAGGCGGTGGCCGTGTCGATGGACCGCGCCGGCGTCCGCGACCGCGTGTACGGCGGCCACGCCACCACGGGCCAGGGGCCGATCGGCCCCGCGGAGCTGGGCTGGGACCCCGACCTCGAGGTGTTCGCCGCCGAGCCCGACCTGGAGGCGGCCGAGCGCCTGCTCGACCAGGCAGAGACCAAGCGCCGCGACTTCCGGATCACGGTGGGCACCAGCCAGACCGGTCGCGACATCGCCCAGGTCTTGGCGGCCGGCTGGGAGAAGGTCGGGCTGAAGGTGGAGATCGAGCAGCTCGCCGGCGGCCCGTGGTCCTCGGCCTGGCTCTCGAACGACTACGAGATGCTGATGAACACGTTCCAGAGCGGGTTCACGTCGGGGCCGGCCAACTACTTGACCCTCGCCCCCGCGCACTCCCAGAACCTCCTCTCGAACGGCTACGTGAACCCCGAGGTCGACCAGCTGCTCGACCTCGTCTGGCAGACCAGCGACGACGCCGAGCGCGAGGAAGCGCTGCGCACCATCACCCGGATCCTGGCCGAGGATGCGGTGATCTTCCCGCCCGCGTACCCGAACCTCGCCCTCGCCCAGCGCCGCGAGCTGAGCCCGATCGCCGTCGGTCCCCTCCGCACCAGCCGCATCCAGCCCCACCTCCTCCGGTTCGAGCGGCCGTGACCACCGACGGCGCCTCCCCCGCGCTCCTGATCGAGCAGCTCGACATCCGCTACCGCGGCACCGCCGAGGCGGTGCACGCGGTCCAGGGGGTCGACCTGCGGATCGAGACCGGCGAGGTCCTGGGCGTCGTCGGCGAGTCCGGGAGCGGCAAGAGCAGCATCTGCCACGCGCTGCTGGGCCTGACCGGGAACCGAGCCTCGCTCACCGCACAGCGGATCGAGATCGCCGGCCACGACCTCACCACGGCGAGCGAGCGCCAGTGGCGGGACCACCGCGGCTCGACCATCGCCTTCGTCCCCCAGCAGCCCATGACCGCCCTCGTCCCCACCGTCCCCGTTGGCCGTCAGCTCGACTGGCACCTCGGGCCCGACGCCGTCGACGCCCACCGCGACGCCCTGCTCGACCTGGGCCTCCAGGCCCTCGTCGAGCGTCCCGGCGGCCTCCCCGGCACCTTCTCGGGCGGCCAGCTCCAGCGCGTGCTCATCGCGATCGCCACCCTCGGCGGTTCGCCGTCGCTCCTCATCGCCGATGAGCCCACCAGCACGCTCGACGCCACCGTCGCCGCCGCCGTCGTCGACCTCCTCCTCGCCCGCCGCCAGGAGCTGGGTGCCGGGATGCTCTTCGTCTCCCACGACCTCGCGACCGTGGCTGAGGTCGCCCAACAGGTGGTGGTGATGGAGGCCGGCATCGCAGTGGAGTCCGGCCCCGTCCGCCAGGTGTTCGGCGACCCCCAGCACCCTTACACCGCGGCTCTCCTCGATGCCCTCCCCCGGCCTCGGCCTCGCCCGGCACCGACCACTGCCGGGTCGGTCACCTCAGCCCCCGCAACGGGGGTGGTGGCCACCAAGGTCGAGATCGACCACCTCTACCGCTACTTCGGCCGCGCCCCCGCCGGACGGCCCGGGCCGCCGGTCGTCCGGGCCGTCGACGACGTGAGCCTCGACCTTCCGGCGGGCACCATCACAGCGCTCGTCGGTGAATCGGGGTCGGGCAAGACCACGCTCGCCCGCATCGTCGCCGGGGCAGACGCCCCCACCGCCGGGGAGGTCGTCCTCGACGGCGAGGTGCTCGGCCCTGAACGCACGCTCGCTCAGCGCCGGGCGGTGCAGCTCGTGAGCCAGAACCACCGGGCCGCGCTCAACCACCGGCGCAGCGTCCACCACGCCCTCGTGCAGGTGCAGCGGGTCCACGGCATCGGCACGGACCGCACCGATCGAACCGACCGGGCCGCGGCCCTGCTGGAGCGGGTCGGTCTGAGCCGGGACCACCTGGCCCGCCGGCCCCGCCAGCTGAGTGGAGGCGAAGCCGCCCGCGTGTCGCTCGCCCGGTCCTTGCTCCTCGACCCCGAGGTGCTGGTGCTCGACGAGCCCACCTCGGGACTCGACGCCCGCGTCCGCGCCGCCGTGATCGACCTGCTCGCGGGACTGCGCGAGGAGCTGGGCCTGACCGTGCTGCTCATCACCCACGAGCTCACGGTGGCCGACGCCCTCGCCGATCACGTGGCAGTGATGCACGACGGCCAGCTCGTCGAGCAGGGCCCCGCCCACCAGGTCTTCGGTGACCCGTCCGACGCCTACACCCGCACCCTCCTCGCCAGCGTCCCCCCCGACCCCCGAGCCGCCGCCACCACCACCACACCACGAACTTCGTAGGTCAGAGCACCCAAACGGGCGCCCTCACCTACGAAGTTCGGATGGGTTTGGGGATCCGCGGCGGTCGAGAACGGCGAACGGGGCGCCCGTGGGAGCCCCGTTCCCTCGTTCGTTTTCGAACGGCCCCCGGGCAGGCTTGCCGGGAGGCCACGGGGCGCGAAGCCCCCGTGCGATGTGCTACTTGAGGATCTCGGTGACGCGGCCGGCGCCCACGGTA
>CAZCVS010000139.1:0-7596 GCA_964501845.1 uncultured Iamiaceae bacterium | reverse complement strand
GGGTCGAGGCCCACACCCACGAGTTCGTGATGACCGGGCAGGACGACTCCAAGTTCGGGTTCGGCCTGAAGGTCGGCGATGCGGCCCGGGCGGTCGATCGGGCCCGGGCGATGGATGCCGTCGAGCTGGTCGGCATCCACGCCCACATCGGCTCGCAGGTGTTCGTCGCCGGGTTCTTCGAGCAGGCCATCGAGGCGCTGGCGCCGTTCGTCAACGAGACCGGCCTGCCCGAGCTGTCCATCGGCGGCGGCATCGGTGTGGCCTACGTCGAGGGCGAGGAAGCCCCGTCCATCACGGAGTGGGGCGACGTGGTCCGCGCCGCCTGCAAGGAGGCCGGCATCACCGCCCGGGTCTCGGCCGAGCCGGGCCGAGCCATCGCCGCCGCGGCCGGCATCACCGTCTACCGGGTGGGCACCGTCAAGGAGGTCCCGGGGATCCGGACCTTCGTGGCCGTCGACGGCGGCTTCATCGACAACCCGCGCCCCGCCCTCTACGGCTCCGGCTACGAGACCTTCGTGCCCACCGCGGTCGAGGCCGACCGCACCGAGGTCGTGCGGCTGGTGGGCAAGCACTGCGAGTCCGGCGACGTGCTCGTGGCCGATGCCAAGGTCCCCGCCGGATTGGCTGTGGGTGATCTCATCGCCACCCCCGTGACGGGGGCCTACGGCCGGTCGATGGGCTCCAACTACAACCTGCTGCCCCGCCCCGCGGTCGTGTTCGTGGCCGACGGCCAGGCCCGCCTGGTGATCCGCCGCGAGACCGAGGCCGACCTCCTCGCCACCGACGTCGGCTGAGCGATCGGCGCCACGGTGGGGAGCGGCGCGGCCGATGCTGAGGACCCGCCGCCGGGGATCCAGGCCGCCCTCGACCGCCTCCATGCCGAGCGCCACGAGGCCCAGACCGCCCGGCTCGTGGCCGCGCTGCAGGCCGCCGGCGCGGACGTGATCGTGCTCAAGGGCGTCGGGACGGCGCGGCTCCTCTACGGCGACGAGCCGCGGGTGGCAGCCGATGTCGATGTGCTGGTCCGGCCCGGTGACGGGCGCCGCGCTGCTGCGGCCCTCCGTCTGCTCGGGTACCGCCGCCAGGACGTGGCGCCGCACGCGACCACCTGGATCCACCCGGTCGACGCACCCGTGGACCTGCACGTGACGCTGCCTCGATCGACCAGGCCGCCGACCCAGGTGTGGGCGGTGCTGTCCGCCCACCGGTCGCCGGTGGAGCTGCGCCCCGCGGTCGCCGCGCCGGCCGTCTCGGTCCCCGTGCTCGACGCGCCAGCCCTCGCCGCCCACCTGGCGGTCCACCGGACCCAGGGCGCCGCCGGACCTCAGGTCGCCGAAGACCTGCGCCGGGCCGTGGCCCGGTTCGACGATCTCACCTGGCTCGAGGCGAGGGACGTCGCTTCGGAGCTCGGCACCACCACCTCGCTGGCGTGGGCACTCGACCAGGTGGAGGGCGGCCCGGCCCGGCGGACCCAGCTCGCGTTGCCCGAGGTCGCCCGTGCGGACCTCCCGCCCCGCTCGATCGGGGAGCAAGGGCTCGGCGCGTTCCTGCGCTCGCCGGTGTCGATCCGCGAACGGGTCCGGTCCCTCGTGGGAAGGGTCGACCGGCGTCGAAACCGGGACACCTGAGCGGACTCCTCAGACCCCGGCATCGAGCCCTTCGAGGAGGGCCAGCAGCGAGCGGCGGCCAGCGGCCGGCGAGCGAGGAGACGGCGCCGTCGGGCAGGTCGACCCGGACGGTCGCGCCGTCCTCCCCCTCGCCGACGAAGTCACCACCGTGATCGGGTCAGGCCCGGTTGGTGGCGTCGATCGCGGCGCGGAACTCGTCGTCGTCCCGCTCGATGGCCGCGGTCAAGCCCTCGAGCATCGCGGCGCGCGCTCGCTGCTTGGTGACGTGGTGGGCCTTGCCATCGAGGCTGGCGAGTCGGGTCGCCACCGAGCCCGCTCGGGGGAGGAGCTGATCGTCTGAGGCCACCACCTCGTCGAGGAAACCGGCGCCGACCGCAGACTCCGGGTCGAACACCTCGGCCAGCAGTGTGGCCCGGTCGAAGTCGGCCCGGGTGAGCCGCTGGCGCAGCAGCTCGATGGCGGCCCACGGCATCGCCATGCCGATGGCGACCTCGGTGGCGCCGATCTTGTGGCCGGCGCCGGCGATGCCGATGCGGTGGTCGCCACTGAGCAGCAGGAACGAGCCCATTGCGATGGCGTGGCCGGTGCAGGCGATGACCACCGGGCGGGGAAACGACAGCAGGCGGTGCGACAGGTCGAACCCGGCCTTCAACAGGTCGGCTGATTCGTGGGTGAAGGCGGTGAGGGTGGGCAGGTCGAAGCCCCCGGAGAAGCGCCCGGGCCGTCCGGACAGCAGCACCACGGCGCCGTCGGCCTCGGCCTGGTCGAGGGCGGCACGGATCTCGCCGATCAGCGCCTCGGTGATGGCGTTGGCCTTCCCGTCATCGACGGTGATGGCGGCGATGCCGTCGGCCAGCTCGTAGGTCACGTTCGCCATCTCGGCTGCTTCCGTTCGCTCGTGGTCCGACCGGATCTGGACCGAGGCCCGACGCTAGCGGCGGCCGGTCAGCTGACGATGAGAGCGAGCCACCGGAACGTGGCCTCGCCGCCCTGGGATCGACCCGAGGTGGCGATGGTGCGTCCCGATGCCGCCGCGATGGCGCCGCCGGTCAGTCCGTTCGTCTGGGAGCCGCCGCGCCAGCCGCCGGTGCCGGCCGTGTTCGCGTTGAAGCCCGAGATGCCGGGTGATCCGCCCCAGCTCTCGCCGAGCCCGTTGCTGTCGCTGAGATGGACGCCTCCGCCTCCGCCGCCGCCTCCGCCGCCGCCGCTCGCGCTGTCGTCGCCCCGGCCGCCGGTGCCGGGAGCGAGCCCGCTGTAGTCGTTCCGTGCGTTGCCGCCGGTCCCGGACGTGGTCGCCGCACCGCCTCCGCCTCCGCCGCCTCCGGCATGTACGTTGAGACCCGAGCCCTTGACGGAGGTGGCGCCGCCTCCGCCTCCGCCACTGCCGCCGCCTGGGCTGCCGAACCCACTGTGCGCCCCGCCGTAGCCGCCGTTGGCGTCGCCGGCGCCGAACGTCAGTGGTGAGTTGCCGCCCTGTCCGGCGATGATGGCCCGGGTCGACGCCGCAACCGCGGTGAACGTGCCGGTCACCTTGGCCGGCTGGCCGCCGTCGCCGCCCGCGTTGGCGCCCGTCGCCGCGCCCCGGCCACCGGCGCCGCCGTAGACCTCGAGGTCCACGACGGTGACCCCGGCGGGCACGGTGAAGGTGCCGTTCGCCGTGCACGTCTCGGAGCCGGGGGTGGCCGTGGTCGCGTTGGAGGCGGGGCTGTTGCCGGTGGCGCCGACGGCACGCAGCAGGACCGTGCCGCCGCTGCCGAGGCCGGTGATGGTCGCCGATCCGGACGTCGTGGCCACGGGGAACCACGACGTCCCGCCGTCGGTGGACGCGTCGTAGCTGGAGACGGAGACGCTGCCGGGCTGGGTGAACGAGAGGGTCGCGGCCGTGAGCGACGTGGCCGTCGCGCCGGTTACCACTGGCGCCGCGGGCGGCGCGAGCGGGGCGACCGACACGCTCCCCGACGGGGTGGATGCGCCGGTCGCGTTCACGGCGCGCAGGCGGATGGTCGTGGGCCCGGTCAAGCCGGTGATGGTCAGCGGGCCGGTGGTCACCGCCGGCGAGAACGGGATCCAGTTGGACCCGTCGTCGAGGCTGTACTCGTAGTTGGTGATGGCGCCGCCGCCGTTGTCGGGCTGGACGATGGTGATCGTCGCTGATCCGTAGCCTGGGGTGGCCTCGACGATGTTCGGAGCTGCGGGTGCGTGGTCGCCGCCTTCGCCGCCGGGGTTGCCGGAGCCGTCCGATCCCGAGGCTGCAGCTGCGGCACTCGGGAGGTGGAACACGGCGATGCCGTCGCCGCGACCGCACCGGCAAGGAACCGCCGCCGGAGCACGGCGCCATCGTTTCCTCCCTTGAGGTCGCGGTCGACCAGCAGCCCGGCCGCCCGCAGGCCATCAGCGGCAGACACCAACTCGTCCGGCACCGCCGTGTCGTCGAGCGCGTGGCGGGCCACTCGGGCCTGGTCTCCTTCGAGCTGGATGACGACCTGGCTCTGGGCGTCGAGCAGCAGGACGGTGTCGTCCACCACCTCGCCTCGCAGCGGTGCTGCGATCGTCAGGTGCCGCGATCGCGAGTTCTCGTTGGACATCGACGTCTCCCCCCACTGACGGCCATCCCCTGGCCCGGAACGTGGGGCGGGAGGGTAGCCGTACCCGCGCGCTGTCGCTGGGCAGATCGGCTGTCTCCAACGACCGCCGGCCTTGGTTCGTCCGACCCTCGTGTTCTCGTTCGGGGCGGCGAGCAGGGGGCCGGTAGCCTCGCTTCGTGACCGAGACGACCTCTGACAAGTCCGTGGTGCGGGTGGGTGTGCTGGGCTGCGGCAACGTGGGCGCCGCCCTCGTGCAGCTGGTGGAGGCCCGGGGCGACGAGATCGCGTCGCGGACCGGCATCCGCCTGGAGATCACCCGGGTGGCCGTCCGCAGCCTCACCCGCAAGCGGCCGGTGCACCTCGACGAGACGGTCCTCACCCGGGATGCGGCCGAGGTCGTGGCCGATCCGTCCATCGACGTCATCGTCGAGGTCATCGGCGGCATCGAGCCGGCCCGGGAGCTGATCCTCGCGGCGATGGCCGCGGGCAAGCCGGTCGTCACCGCCAACAAGGAGCTGCTCGCCAACCACGGCGCCGAGCTGTACGCCGCCGCGTCGGCGGGCGGCGTCGACCTGTTGTTCGAGGCGGCGGTCGCGGGTGGCATCCCGATCCTTCGCCCGCTGCGCGAGTCGCTGGCAGGCGAGGACGTGCGCCGCATCACGGGCATCGTCAACGGCACCACCAACTTCATCCTCACCCGCATGTCCGAGCAGGGCACCGGCTACGGCGAGGCGCTGGCCGAGGCCCAGGAGCTGGGCTACGCCGAGCGGGACCCCACCGCCGATGTCGAGGGCTTCGACGCCGGGGCCAAGGCCGCCATCCTTGCTTCGCTCGCGTTCGGGGCCAAGGTCGTGGCCGGCGACGTCTACCACGAGGGCATCTCCAACATCTCGGCCACCGACATCGAGTTCGCCGGCCGTCTCGGGTACGTCATCAAGCTGCTCGCGGTGGCCGAGCTGGTCCCGGTCGACGGCGGTCCCGACGAGGTGGCCGTGCGGGTGCACCCGGCCATGGTCCCCCTCGCCCACCCGCTCGCCGGGGTGCGGGACTCGTTCAACGCGGTGTTCGTCGAGGGAGCGGCGGTCGGTGATCTGATGTTCTACGGCCGTGGCGCCGGCGGTGATCCCACGGGATCCGCGGTGCTGGGCGACCTGATCGACGCCGCGGTGAACCTCCGCAAGGGCACCCACGCCGATCTGCTGGCGCTCAGCCGTCGGCCGATCCGCCCCATCGACGAGCTGCACGCCAGCTACTACGTGAACCTCGACGTGGTCGACAAGCCCGGCGTGCTGCGGGCCGTGGCCGAGGCGTTCGAGCGCCACGCCGTGTCGATCCGCTCCCTCGAGCAGGAGGGGGTCGGGGCCGACGCCCGGCTCATCTTCATCACCCACCAGGCCCGCGAGGCCGACGTGCAGGCCACCCTCGAGGACCTGCGCGGGCTCGACGTCATCCACCGCATCACCTCGGTCCTCCGGGTCATCGGCGACGACCAGGAGGTCTGACGCCGTGAAGTACGTATCCACGCGCGGGCAGGCGCCAGTCCTCGAGTTCGGCGACGTGCTGCTCGCCGGTCTTGCCACGGACGGCGGCCTCTACGTCCCCGACGAGTGGCCGACCCAGCCCGAGCTCGGCTTCGACATCTCCTACGTCGACGCCGCGGTCGCGGTGATGGGGCCCTACGTGGCGCCCTCCATCGACGAGGCCACCTTCCGGGCCATGGTCACCGAGGCCTACGCCACGTTCGACCACCCCGACGTCTGTCCGGTCCGCCCCATCGACGACGGTCTCTGGCTGCTGGAGCTGTTCTGGGGCCCGACCATCGCGTTCAAGGACGTGGCCCTCCAACTGGTCGGTCGCCTGTTCGACCATGAGCTCACCAAGCGGGGCGAGCGGGCCACCATCGTCGTGGCCACCTCCGGCGACACCGGGTCCGCGGCCATCGAGGCGTGCCGGGGCCGCGACAGCCTCGACATCGTCGTGCTGCACCCCGCCGGCCGGGTCAGCGACGTGCAGCGCAAGCAGATGACCACGGTCGACGAGCCGAACGTCCACAACGTGGCGGTCGAAGGCACGTTCGACGACTGCCAGGACCTGGTCAAGCAGATGTTCGCCGACGCCGCCTTCCGCCGCGCCGTCGGCCTCTCCGCCATGAACTCCATCAACTGGGCCCGGGTGATGGCGCAGGTCGTCTACTACGTCACCGCGGCCAAGGCCGTCGGTGCCGGCGCGCCGGTCTCCTACTCGGTGCCCACCGGCAACTTCGGCAACGTGTTCGCCGGCTGGGTCGCCCGCCGCACCGGCACGCCCATCAGCCAGCTGGTCGTCGGCTCCAACAGCAACGACATCCTCACCCGATGGCTGTCCTCCGGCGTGATGGAGAAGACCGGCGTCCACCCCACCATCAGCCCCAGCATGGACATCCAGGTGTCCTCCAACGCCGAACGCCTGCTGTTCGAGCTCTACGAGCGCAACGCTCTCCTCTTGGCCGACCGCATGGCGGAGTTCCGCGACGAGGGACGCGTCGAGACCGGCGACACCCGCCTGGCCACCGTGACCGAGGTGTTCGACGGCGCCTCGTTCGACGACGAAGCGACCCGCGCCGAGATCCTCCGCACCTACGAGGCCACCGGCCAGATCCTCGACCCCCACACCGCGGTCGGCGTCGCCGCCGCCCGGGCCGCCCGTCGCGACCCCGAGGTCCCGATGATCTGCCTCGCCACCGCCCACCCGGCGAAGTTCCCCGACGCGGTGGAGCAGGCCATCGGCATCCGCCCCGAGCTCCCAGCCCACCTCGCCGACCTCTTCGACCGTGAAGAGTCCTACGAGACCATGCCCGCCGACCTCGCCGCCCTCCAGCAGCGCGTCAAGGACCTCACCGGCCACTGATCCCGGCGCGGTCAGCCCACCAGCCGAGCCCGGAGCTGCTCGACCTCGTCGGGTGCGGCACCGGCGGTGCGGAGCAGGTCATCGACGTCGAGGGTGTCGAGCAGTGTGACGAGCGTGGTCTCGGCGTCGGTGCCGCGACGGCTGTACAGGTCGTCCTCGCCGTCGAGGGGGACGTGGCCGAGGGCGAGGCCGTGCTCCTGGAGCCGGTCATCGGTACCGATGTGGTCAGCGATGATCACCTCGTCGGGTACGCCCGCCAACCGGAGCAGGAGGATGGCGATCAGCCCGGTGCGGTCGCGGCCCCGCTCGCATCATGGCCGTCGACGGTCGGCCGTTCGGCTGGTGGGAAGCGCAGCGCCCGGATGCTCATGGTGTAGGCAAGGTGTATTATCGGTGTATGGCACGCACCAACATCGACATTGACGAGGAGGCCTGTGCTGCCGTCATGCGCCGCTACGGCTGCAAGACCAAGCGGGAGGCGGTGAACCTGGCGCTCC
>CAZCVS010000138.1:0-7663 GCA_964501845.1 uncultured Iamiaceae bacterium | reverse complement strand
GGGGCGCTGGCCCCGCTGCGGGCCCTGGCCATGAACCTGCGCTGGTCGTGGGACGACCGCACCCGGGACCTGTTCCGCTGGGTCGACCCCGACGCGTGGGACGCCACGCACCACGACCCGGTCTCCATGCTGGCGACCACCTCGCCCGCCCGGTTGGCCGAGCTGGCGGCCGACCCCGCGTTCCTGCGGTTCCAGACCTCGGTCCACGAGGACCTCACCCGCTACCTCGAGGAGCCCCGCTGGTTCCAGAACCGCGAGAGCGCGCTGCGCCAGGTCGCCTACTTCTCGCCGGAGTTCGGCATCTCCGAGGCCCTCCCCCAGTACTCGGGCGGCCTCGGCATCCTCGCCGGCGACCACCTGAAGTCCGCCAGCGACCTCGGCGTTCCGCTGGTCGGCGTGGGCCTCTTCTACCGCCACGGCTACTTCCGCCAAGGGCTCAACCAAGACGGCTGGCAGCAGGAGCGGTTCCCCGACCAGGACCCCTTCGCCATGCCCCTTACCCTCTGCGAGGGCATCCGCGTCACCGTCGACCTCGCGGGCGTCGAGATGCAGGCCCAGGTGTGGCGCGCCGATGTCGGACGCATCCCGCTCTATCTCCTCGACGCCGACGTCGAGGAGAACCCCGACGAGATCCGGGCCGTGACCGACCGGCTCTACGGGGGCGACGTGGAGCACCGGCTGCGCCAGGAGATCCTCCTCGGCATCGGCGGCGTCCGCGCCCTCGAGGCCCTCGGTCTCGACACCCAGGTGTTCCACACCAACGAGGGCCACGCTGGGTTCCTCGGCCTCGAACGGATGCGCCGGTCCATCGTCGACGACGGCTTGACGTTCGACGAGGCCGTCGAGGCCACCCGCTCAGCATCGATCTTCACCACCCACACCCCGGTCCCCGCGGGCATCGACCGCTTCCCCCGCGCCCTCATCGAGACCTACTTCGGGGCCTGGGCCACGGAGTGCGGCATCTCCATCGACGCGCTGATGGCGCTGGGCAACCGCCCCAGCGAGACCGCAGAGGACCCCGAAGACCAGCGCTTCAACATGGCGGTCATGGGCCTGCGCCTCGCCGGTCGGTCCAACGCCGTCTCCGCGCTCCACGGCGAGGTCAGCCGGGAGATGTTCAACGAGCTGTGGCCGGATCTGGAGGCCGACGAGGTCCCGATCGGCTCGGTCACCAACGGCGTGCACAGCGGCACCTGGGTGTCCGCCGACATGACCGACCTGTTGGCCCGCCACGTCCTGCCCGACTGGGACGAGGCCGGCGCCGACAGCTGGGCGCGGGTGTGGTCCACCCCCGACGACGAGCTGTGGCGGGTCAAGGAGCAGGCCCGAGCGCGCCTCGTCGCCTTCGTGCGCGAGCGGGTGAAGCTGCGGGCCCTCGCCGGCGGCATCTCGGCCTCGGAGGCCACCTGGGCCGACGACCTGCTCGATCCGAGCGCGCTGACCATCGGCTTCGCCCGCCGCTTCGCCACCTACAAGCGGGCGAACCTCCTGCTGGCCCAGGCCGAACGGCTCCAGAAGCTGCTCCTGTCGCCCGAACGGCCGGTGCAGTTCGTGTTCGCCGGCAAGGCCCACCCGGCCGACGACGAGGGCAAGAAGATGATCAGCGAGATCGTCTCGTTCGCCAAGGAGCTGGGCGTCCGGCACCGGTTCGTGTTCCTCGACGACTACGACATCTCCGTCGCCCGGGCGCTCTACCAGGGGTCCGACATCTGGCTGAACACCCCGCGCCGGCCGCAGGAGGCGTGCGGGACCAGCGGCATGAAGGCGGCGCTGAACGGCACGCTCAACTGCTCGATCATGGACGGCTGGTGGGATGAGCTGTTCGACGGCGACAACGGCTGGGCCATCACCTCCGCCGAGGACCTGGAGGACCTGGAGGCCCGGGACCGGCTCGAGGCCGACAGCCTGTTCGACCTGCTGGAGCACCAGATCATCCCGCTGTTCCACGACCGCCCGTCAGCCACCGACGGCCCGAGCGCGGTGCCCCACGGTTGGCTCCGCCGGGTCAAGGCCAACCTGGTCTCGCTCGGCCCCGCCGTCGTGGCCTCACGGATGGTCCGGGACTACACCTCGGAGCTCTACGAGCCGACGGCTGCGGCCGCCCTGGCCCTCCGCTCCGACGGCAGCGCTCGAGCGAAGGAGCTGGCCTCGTGGAAGCAGCGGGTGCGCGGCGAGTGGGGCGGGGTGAAGATCACCGCGGTCGACGCCGGCGACGAGCCCGCGGAGCTCGGCGCCGAGCGCCCGGTCACGATCACCGTCGACCTGGGGTCGCTGACACCCGGCGACCTCGAGGTGCAGCTCATCCACGGCCGCGTCGCCCAGCACGACCAGCTCCAGACCACGTCGGTCACGGTGCTCACGTGCGACGATCCGGCCACCCGGCCGACCACGTACTCCGGCACCATGACCTGCACGACCCCCGGCCGCTACGGCTTCACCGTGAGAGCCATCCCGAGCCACCCCGACCTCCCCACTCCCCTCGACCTCGGCATCACCACCTGGGCCTGAGCCCCACAGGGGATCAGCTGCCGGTGAAGGTGGCCTTGCCGGGGCCGTGCTCGAGGAACGAGTCGATGCCGATGCGGGCGTCGTTGGTGCGGAAGACGTCGACGAAGAGGTCCTGCTCGAGGTCCAGGCCGGCGGCGAGCGTGCCCTCGAGGCCACGGTCGATGGCGGCCTTGGCCAGGGCGATGGCCGCCGATGGCCCCGCCGCGAGCTCGGCGGCCCAGGCCAGGGCGACAGCCTCCAACTCGTCGGGCTCGACCACGCGGTCGACCAATCCGATCTGGAGGGCCTCGTCCGCCCGCACCTGACGGCCGGAGAAGATCAGGTCCTTGGCCCGGGCGGGCCCGACGAGGCGGGCGAGGCGCTGGGTCCCGCCGCCACCGGGGATGATGCCGAGGAGGATCTCGGGCTGACCGAGCTTGGCCCGGGTGGACGCGATCCGGAAGTCGCAGGCCAGCGCCAGCTCGCAGCCGCCGCCCAGCGCGAACCCCGAGATGCAGGCGATGGTGGGGCGGGGCAGCGCGGCCACGGCGTTGAAGGCGTCGAGGAAGAGGCCGCCGATGGAGCGAGCCTCGTCGGGGCCCGCGAACTCCGTGATGTCGGCGCCCGCCGCGAACAGGCGGTCACCTCCGGTGACCACGATGGCGCCGGGCAGGTTGGCCTCGAGGGCGTCGGCAGCCGCGCGGATCTGGCGCAGCACCTCCGACGAGATGGCGTTGACCTTCGGGTTCTGGAGGCGGACGACGGCCACGCCGTCGTCGCGGCGCTCGATGCTCACGAGCGGGGAGGCGGAGTCGTTCATCCGCCCGACCCTACCGGCCGCCCAGTATCCGATCGGCCGCCGACCAGGGGTCCAACCGCCCGGCCAGGAGGTCCTGCTCGATCTCCTCTCGGGCCGATGCACCGAGGCGAGCCTCGGCCTCGGCGCGGATCCGCTGCTCCACCACCAGCGCCAGCTCCTCGCGCAGGCGCTGCTGGCGGCGACGGTCGAGCTCGCCGGTGGCGGTGAGGTGGTCGCGGTGGGCATCGATGGCCTGCCACAGCGCGTCGGCCCCCTCGCCGGTGGTGCCGACGGTGGACACCACGGGCGGGCGCCAGCCGTCGGCCCCGCTCCCCCGGGTCAGGTCCAACATGGCCTCCAGGTCGTGCACGGTCTGGGAGGCGCCGTCACGGTCGGCCTTGTTCACCACGAACACGTCGGCGATCTCCATCAGGCCCGCCTTGTTGGCCTGGACGCTGTCGCCCCAACCCGGGTTGACGACCACGACGGTGGTGTCGGCAGCCCCCGCGACCTCGACCTCGACCTGGCCCACGCCGACGGTCTCGACGAGGATCCAGGGGAAGCCCACCGCATCGAGCAGGCGGATCGCCTCCCGGGTGGCGAGGGCCAGACCGCCGAGGTGGCCCCGGGTGGCCATGGACCGGATGAAGACCCCATCGTCGAGGGCGTGGTCGTTCATGCGGGTGCGGTCGCCGAGCAGCGCGCCACCGCTGAAGGGGGACGATGGATCGATGGCCAAGACGGCCACGCGCTCGCCCCGACTGCGAGCCGACGCCACGGCCGCGCTGGTGAGGGTCGACTTGCCGGCGCCCGGCGCTCCGGTGAGACCCACCGTGTGGGCCGCGCCCACCTGGCCGAACACCGCTCGGTTGACGGCGTGCGAGGCCTCGTCGCCCCGCTCGATCGACGACAGCAGACGGGCCAGCGCCCGGCGATCGCCGCCCCGCGCCGCGTCGAGCTGTTCGGTGGCGGTCACGCGCGGGGCCAGACGGATCGGGTCAGAGCGAGACCGCGGACTCGGTCTCGGCCGGCTCCGCGCCGAACTGCTCCACGGAGGTGACGCCGGGCACCCGGTCCTTCAAGATGCGCTCGACCCCGGCCTTGAGGGTGACCGTGGAGGCAGGACAGGACACGCACGCGCCGGTGAGCTCGACGGTGACCACGCCCGTGGCCTCGTCGACGCTCTTGAGGAAGATGTCGCCGTTGTCGGCCTGGATGGCCGGGCGGATCACTTCGATGGTCTTGCGTACCTGGTCTTCCACGGTGCTCCTCTGGGTGCAGGGATTCTCTCACGACCGTTCCGGCGCGGGCGAACCCCACGAGGTTCAACCGCTGCGATGTGGTCGGTGTTCCCTGCCATCTGGGAAGCTGGCCCGGTGCAGGGCTACGCCGGGGTGCTCGCCCACCAGGGCGGATGGGATGAAGCACTCATGGTGATCGTGCCCGTCGGCCTGTTCGTCGGCCTCTTGTGGGTCGCCACCCGCCGCGCCCACCACGGCGACGGCGGCGCCCCCACGGACCACCGGCCTGAACGTCCGTGACCCCGCGAACCACGGTCAACGAGCTCGATGTCGACGAGGCCGGGCTCCACGCCCTCGTCGTGCCCCGCGACGACGTCTTGCTCGAGGATCTCGAATGGGCCGACCCTGCGGGCCACGACTTCCACTTCGTGTGCACGGAGGGGCCGTTCGTCGCCTACGACCGGACGCTCCACGCCGAGCGGATCGACGGCGGCGGCTACCACGTCCGCGAGCAGATCGTCTGGGACATCGCCATCCCGCTGTGGGGCGCCCTGTTCCGTCCGCTGGTCGCCCGCCAGCTCCGCCGCACCGGGCCGCCGGAGATCCTCGACGAGGACCAGGCGGCTCGCCGCGCGCCCTGGTGGTCGCCACCGGCCCGCCTCGACGCCCGCTCCTCGTCGATCCTCAGCATGCTCTGCGGGCTGTCGATGCTCACCGGGTACCTCGGCACGACCATCACCCAGACCATGACCTACGCCGCCAAGGAGTTCGGCGCCTCGACGGCTCAGCAGGGCGCCACCCTCGCCGCGGTCCGCGTCGGCGTGCTGCTGTCGCTGGTGCTCGTCACCCTGTCGGACCGCCGGGGTCGCCACAAGCTCCTGCTGGTGTGCGCCGTCGGCGGGGTGGCCGCATCCGTGGCGGGGGCGGCCTCGCCGGGCCTGATCGCCCTCGGCAGCACCCAGACGGTCGCCCGCGCCTTCGCCACCGCTCTCGCCCTGCTCATCGGCGTCGTCTCGGTGGAGGAGATGCCCGCCGGCGGCCGCGCCTACGCGGCCAGCGTCTTGGCGATGACCGCCGCCCTCGGTGCCGGCATGGCGGTGATCCTGCTCCCGCTCGCCGACCTCGGGCTCTACGCCTGGCGCATCGTCTACGTGGTCCCGCTGCTCGGTCTGCCCTTCTTCATCCGCCTGGCCCGCCGGATCCCCGAGAGCCGCCGCTTCACCAAGCCCCACGGCCGCGCCACCCTGCGCGGCCACCGGGCACGCCTGGGGCTGCTGGCCGCGGCCAGCTTCTTCGGGCTGATCTTCCTCGCCCCGGTCAGCCAGTTCCAGAACGAGTTCCTCCGCAGCGAGCACGGGTTCACCGCGCTCCAGATCACGATCTTCACCCTGGCCACCAACACCCCCGCCGGCATCGGCATCGTCGTCGGCGGGCGCATGGCCGACCTCCGCGGCCGGCGGGTCGTGGGCGCCGTCGGCCTCATCGGCGGCGCCGTGCTGCTGACCATCGGCTACCAGGTGGCCGGAGCGCCGCTCTGGATCGCATGGATGGCCGGCACCGTCGTCGCGGCGGCCACCATCCCCGCCCTCGGCGTGTACGGCGCCGAGCTCTTCCCGACCTCGCTGCGCGGTCGCGCCAACGGCCTCATCACCCTCGCCGGCGTCGGCGGCAGCAGCGTCGGGCTCATCGCGGCCGGCCGTCTCGACAGCCACTTCGGCAGCTTCGGCCCGGGCATGGCGATCTTGGCTCTCGGACCGTTCATCGTGGCCGCTCTGGTGCTCACGCTCTATCCCGAGACGGCGCACGTCGAGCTCGAGGTCCTCAACCCCGAGGACGCCCTCGAAGGCGGCGCCATCGGCATCGCCCCACCCCTCCTCTGACCGCCACCCGCCCCACCCCGCCCCACCCCGCCCCACCCAACCGACCCCCTCCGAACTTCGTAGGTCACGGATCCCAAACGGGCGCCCACACCTACGAAGTTCGCACCAGGACGGGCACACCCTTCCGAACTTCGTAGGTCACAGCGACCATACGGGCGCTCTCACCTACGAAGTTCGATCTGGGGGATGTCCGGATGGGTCGATCAGAGGGCGCGGAGCCAGTCGCGGATCACGTGGGCGACCGCGTCATCGGCGCCCTTGAGGTCGTGGCCCTTGCCTTCGACGGTGTGGTGGGTGACCGGGCCGGGGATGACCGACGTGGCCTCGGCCAGCTCCTCGGGGGTGCCGAACGGGTCACGGGTGCCGGACACGAACAGGCACGGCACGGTGATCGCTGGCAGGTGCTCGACCCGGAGCTTCTCCGGCTTGCCCGGCGGGTGGAGCGGGTAGGCGATGAGCACGAGCGCGGCGGCGGGCAGACCGTCGGCCACCGCCATCGAGCACATGCGCCCGCCCATCGAGCGGCCGCCGAGCGCGAGGCGGGGCGGCCGGACGTGCACGTCGGCGCAGAGCGCCGCAGCCTGCTCGGTGATGGACGCGAGCAGCTTCGGCGCCCGGTCCGGCGGGCGCTTGGGGCCCAGGTCCCGGTACGGGAAGTTCATCCGTCGCACGGGCATCGGGGCGAGGGCATCCTCGATGGCCACCAGCGCAGGCTGGTCCTTGTGCCCACCGGCGCCATGGGTGAGCAGCAGGGCGCCGACCGGGCGCGCTCGACCGACCACCGTCAGCCGCGCAGCAAGATGCGCCGGGCCTCGGTGAGCTCGGTGATCCGCTGGGCGGCGTCGTCGATGTCGCCTCCGTGGTCGGGGTGAGCGTCGCGCAAGAGGTTGCGGAAGCGGTCCTGCACCGCCTTGCGCTCGTTGGACTCCGGCGCCAGGCCGAGGATCCCCAGGGCCCAGACCACCGGATCGCGTCCGCCGAGCGTGGACCAGCTCGCGGTGCTGCGGGTCTCGGTCAGGTAGTCGACGAACTCCGGCCCGAGCTCAGCGCGCCAGTGCATCGCCCGGCGCATGGCGCCCAGCACGGCCGGACGGGCCGACGGGTCCAGGCGCCCGGCGGCATAGATGGCGGCCAGCACGTTGGGCTCGGGCGACCCGGACTCGTTCAGCTCGAACACCAGCTCCTCGCCGGTGCCGATCAGCCGGTGGGCGCACTTGGTGAGCCCCACCCGATCGCCCTGGAGGCGGTGGCGCAGC
>CAZCVS010000137.1:3749-7664 GCA_964501845.1 uncultured Iamiaceae bacterium | reverse complement strand
TGCCGAGGTGGGTGCGCAGCGTGAGCCCGCCGTCGAAGTGGATCAGCAGGTGCTTGCCGACCGCCTCGACACCTTCGATCACCACGCCCGGAGCGGGACGGTCCCCCTGGAGCCGGGGCGCCTCGAACCGGGTGAGCGTGGCGCCGACGAGCGCCGGACGGAGCCGGTTCGCCGTCCGGTGGAGGGTGTCGCCCTCAGGCATGTCGTGCCACGTCCGGCACTAGGTGTCGGCGTCCTCGCCGGTCCAGGCTTCGTCCTCGACCTTCCACTTCAGGGCCCGCTCCTCGTTGAGGCGCCGCCAATCGGCAGCGGCCTCGGGCGAGGGGTACGGCCCCAGCGCGTTGTCCGGATCGTCCCGGTGCTCGGCCTCCTCCGCCCGCTCGTGGGTGAGGCACCAGTACCACTCGGTTGCGGTCATGGCCCCGACCATACCCACGGCTGCCTAGGACACGGCTGAGACCGCCTGGAAGTAGGCACGAGCGACCGCGCCGCAGGCGGCGCGCTGCAGTGCCGGGCGGGTGGCGCACGTGGCCTGCATGTCCCGCAGGAACTGGCGGTTCGCCGCCTGACGCCGGGCGCGGGTGTCGATGCCACCTCCCGCGGACCGGTCGATCTGCCGGAGGTTGCGCCAGGCGAAGTCGTGGCGGATGCACGGCATCCGGAAGTCGAACACCGGACCGGTGTCGGGAGCGAACGAGCACAGGTCGGTGCTGACGTCGAAGGTCCGGCGCCGGGCGGCGGCCGAGTCGAGGCGGCCGGGCGACGACACCAGCCACCGGTCGATGGTGGCTCGGGCGACGCGGTGGGCCGCGGCCTGCTCGCCCCGCCACCACTGGTCGAACACCCGCAGCGGCGTGGCGTAGAGCTTGCGGTCGAGCTGGGCGAGCGTCGGCTTCGGGGTGCACGACGTGGTCGAGAGGACGAGGAGGGCGGCGACCACGAGGGACGCGATGCGGACAGCTGAGCGCGGACGAGCGGGCACGAGAGGCTCCAGGGCAGAGGGGGACGAGGAGGCCCTGGGGTGCACGGGCGAGCGGCGACCCACAGGTTCGCGCCCGCACCGCGGATCGGCAACGCCAGAGAGGTAGCACCCGACCGCCTCGGTCGCCTGGATCGAGCCGTCCGGGTCAGCGCGTCCGGAGCACCAGGCCCTTGTAGCCGTCGGCGAAGCCGGCGCCGCGCAGGGAGTCGGCGTAGGGCGACTCCCGCGCCGGACCCCCGTCGATCTTGGCGATCTCGAGCGAGCGCCGCTGGCCGGTGCGCACCACCTTCGCCAGCGCCTCGGGCCACTGGCCGTCGACGACCGCAGCAGGGAAGGTGAGCAGGCTGCGGCCCCCCTTCTCCACATAGGCCGCGGCCTCCCCGTCGACCAGCACGACGAGCGCACCCGCGGCCCTCGCTGGACGACCGTCGGTGGGCGGCCACGGCAGCGAGGCCCCGTAGGGCTGCGCCGGATCGGTGGCGGCGAGCACGACCAGGTCGGGGGCATCGGCGCCGCCTCGGCCGTCGCGCCCGCCGAGGGCATCGGCGCGGCGGGGCTCCCGCGCCGACCGGAGGCGGTCGACCGCGCCCGGGACCGCGAACTGCGCGGCACCCAGACCGGCGACGAAGTACCCGCGCCGCACCGCGCCCCGCTCCTCGAGGGCCTTGAGCACCGGGTACACGCCGGCGAACCCGCCGACGATCCCCTCGCCCAGCGCCGCCTCGCGGGTGAGCACGCCGTAGCGATCGAGCAGCGCCATGGCCCGGGCGTGGGTGACCTCGGTGGGCGACGGCGACGGGGACGAGGCACCCGGAAGCGGACCGCGCAGCGTCGAGACCAGCGACCACCGCCCCGCGCCGGTCGGAGGCCCGAGCCGGCTGAGCCGCCCCGGGCGCGGGCGGCCCCGAGGCGCCGCTCCCGCCTTCGGCCGCCGCCCGGACGAGGCCGCCACGAAGGCTCGCAGCGGGGCGAGGGAGTCGTTGGTGACCTCGCCCGCCCAGACCAGGTCCCACAGCGCAGCCAGCACCGAGGCCTCGTCGTAGTCCGCGCCGGCCTCAGCCACCGCTGCGACCAGCTCCGCCCAGAACGAGGCCCCCCGGGCGCTCAGGTGGGCGCGCAGGGCATCGTGGATCGGGCCCTCGGGCTGCTCGTCGGCATCGGGCTCGGGGACCAGCAGGTCGACCTGGTCGCGGAACACCAGCCGCACCCGGCCGTCGGTGGAGCCGAGCGGCGAAGCGCCGATCCACACCAGGTCGCCGGAGGTGCACAGGGCGTCGAGGTCCGATGGGCGGTACTCGGCCATCCGGGCCGGGAGCACGTCGGCCTCCAGCACCGAGGCGGGCACGGACGCTCCCGCCAGCACCGACAGCACCTCGACCAGCCCGTCGGTGCCGCGGCGAGGCAGCCCGACCCCCTGCCAGGCCGGCAGGAAGCGACCCAGCGCGGCGCCGTCGACCGGCTCGACCTCGGCGCGCAGCACGGCGAGGGACCGGCGCCGGAGCTGGCGCAGGACCTCGGGATCGCACCACTCCCGCTCGGCACCGCCAGGGCGGAACTCGCCGCGGACCAGCCGCCCGTCGGCCACCAGGGCGTCGAGCACGGGCCGCACCCGGCTCACGTCCACGCCGAGGCGGGCGGCCACGTCCCGGTCCAGGAAGGGCCCGTGCGTTCGGCCGTACCGCACGACCAGGCCCTCGAGCGGGGCCTCGACCGGGTCGGTGAACACACCGGGCAGCCCGACCGGGATGGCGCAGCCCAGCGCGTCGCGCAACCGACCGGCCTCCTCGGCTGCCGCCCACCGCTCCTCCCCCGCCATGCCCACCGAGATGATCCGCCGGTCCGCCGCCAGCGCGGCCAGCACCGACGGCAAGTCACCCGCCACCCCGGCGGAGCACCGCACGACCAGCTCGGGCGTGGTCAGCGGGCCGAGCATCCGGAGAACGTCGGTCACCTCGTCGGCGTCGCGGGCCAGCCGGCGCTCGACCAGCCGCTGGAGCTCCCGTTCCAGCTCGTCGAGCACCTCGGGGTCGAGCAGGTCCCGCAGCTCCTCGGCACCGAGCAGCTCGCGCAGCAGGTCCCGGTCGAGCGCCAGCGCGGCGGCCCGGCGCTCGGCCAGCGGCGCGTCGCCCTCGTACATGTAGACGGCGATCCACCCGAAGATCAGCGACTGGGCCATGGGCGAGGCCTGCGGCGTGTCGACCGCCACCACCCGGATCTTGCGAGACCGGAGGTCGCGCAGCAGGCCCCGCAAGGCCGGCAGGTCGAACACGTCGTTGCAGCACTCCCGGGTGGCCTCCAACAGGATCGGGAAGCTCGGGTGCTTTGCGGCCACGGCCAGCAGGTCGGCAGCCTTCTGGCGCTGCTGCCACAGCGGGGTCCGCCGGTCGGGACGGCGGCGAGGCAGGAGCAGGGCCCGGGCCGCGGCCTCCCGGAACCGCGACGCGAACAGCGCCGTGCCGGGCAGCATCGTGATGATGATCTCGTCGATGTCGTCGGGGTCGATGAGCAGCTCGTCGGTGGGGAGCTCGTCGACCGCCTCCGGGAGGCGCAAGACGATGCCGTCGTCGCTCCACATGAGCTCGACCTCCATCCCCCAGCGCTCCGCGAGGCGGGCCCGCAGCGCCATGGCCCACGGTGCGTGCACCTGGGCGCCGAACGGGGAGAGCACGCAGATGCGCCAGTCGCCGATCTCGTCGCGGAAGCGCTCGACGACGATCGTGCGATCGTCGGGGACGGCGCCGGTGGCCTCAGCCTGGTCCGACAGGTAGCCGAGGAGGTTCTCGGCCGCCCAGGCATCGAGGTCGTGGCGGTCGTGCAGCCGCGCCACCGCGTCGGCCGGCGGCAGGGCGCGGATCTCCCGGACGAACTCCCCCAGCGCCGCGCCCAGCTCCAGCGGTCGGCCCGGGCCGTCGCCGTGCCAGAACGGCATCTTG
>CAZCVS010000137.1:0-3739 GCA_964501845.1 uncultured Iamiaceae bacterium | reverse complement strand
GCCGGAGGTGACCGCCAGCCGCTGGGCGCCGGCGCGGCCGCGGATGAGGTCCGCACCGCGGTCCCACACGACGCGGGGCCGCAGCTCGGCGAACTCCTCCGACGGGTACCGGCCCGCCAACAGGTCCAGCACCGCCTCCCACACCTCGTCGCTCAGGTCTGCGAACGGGGCGGCCCGCCGCACGAGCGCGGCCAGGTCCGACACCTTCAGCTCGTCGAGCGCCACGCAGGCCACCACCTGCTGGGCCAGCACGTCGAGCGGGTTGCGGGGGTAGTGCGTGTGCTCGATGAGCCCGTCGTGCATGCGCTGGGCGACCACCGCCGCCTCCACGAGGTCGGCCCGGTGCTTGGGGAACACCTTCCCCTTGCTGGGCTCCCCCACCTGGTGGCCGGCGCGGCCGATGCGCTGGAGGCCACGGGACACCGCACCCGGCGACTCGACCTGGATGACGAGGTCCACCGCGCCCATGTCGATCCCGAGCTCCAGCGACGAGGTGGCCACCAGGCCCTTGAGCCGGCCGGACTTGAGCTCGTCCTCGATGATGAGCCGCCGCTCCCGCGACAGCGATCCGTGGTGCGCCTTCACCAGTTCCACGTCGACCGGCGGTGCGCCCACGGCCTCGGCCGCGACGAACCGCCCGGCGAGCTGTTCGGGGGTGGCCGTCCCCGCCTCCTGCTCGGCCTGTTCCGATGCGAGCTCGTTGAGGCGGGTGGCCAGCCGCTCGGCGAGGCGGCGGGCGTTGACGAAGATCAGCGTCGACCGGTGCTCCTGCACCAGCTCCAGCAGCCGCGGGTGCATGGCCGGCCAGATCGACCTCCTCACCGGCCCGCCAGCCGCGGGACCGCCTCCGACCGGGCCCTCGATGACCGTGCCCAGCGCCCCCATGTCCTCGACCGGCACCACGACCTCGAGCTCGAGCGTCTTGCGCATCCCGGCGTCGATGACCGTGACCGGCCGCCGCTTGCCCGGCGCCTCGAACCCGCCGAGGAACGTGGCGATCTCCTCCAGCGGGCGCTGCGTGGCCGACAGGCCGATGCGCTGGGGCGGCGTGGCGCAGCGCGCCTCGAGCCGCTCCAGCGTCAATGCCAGGTGCGACCCGCGCTTGGTGGCGGCCAGGGCGTGGATCTCGTCGATGATCACGGCCTCGACGTTGACGAGCGTGTCCCGCGCCGCGGAGGTGAGCATCAGGTACAGCGACTCGGGGGTGGTGATGAGCAGGTCCGGAGGGTGGCGGGCGAGGCGCCGCCGCTCGTCGGCCGGGGTGTCACCCGTGCGGGAGCCCACCGTGGGGACGTGCACCGGGTGGCCGGCGCGCTCAGCCGCGTGGGCGATGCCGACCAGCGGCGCCCGCAGGTTCTTCTCCACGTCGACCGCCAGGGCACGGAGCGGCGAGACGTACAGGAGACGGGTGGCCGCCTTCGGGTCCGGGGGCGGCGTGGTCAGCAGCCGGTCGATCCCCCACAGGAACGCCGCGAGGGTCTTCCCCGAACCGGTGGGCGCCAGGATCAGCGTGTGCTCGCCCGAGGCGATGGCCGGCCACCCCTGCTCCTGGGCGGTCGTGGGCGCGGGGA
The DNA here is from genome assembly GCA_964501845.1 of uncultured Iamiaceae bacterium. Lineage (GTDB taxonomy): Bacteria > Actinomycetota > Acidimicrobiia > Acidimicrobiales > Iamiaceae > Aquihabitans. Next base: position 2,168 of record CAZCVS010000137.1, on the reverse strand, counting down.
ACGAGGAGGCGAACCAGTCCCGGACGGGAGACGAGAAGAGGTCCAGCGCGGCGATGCCGGCAGCCTACGGACGGCCACTGACAGCCGGGCCGAGCGGTGCCCGTCAGTTGCCCGGCAGGCCGCAGCTCTCGAGGTCGGCGAGCAGGGCCTCGAACTCGGCGTCGGACTGGCCGGTGCTGAAGGACTTCACCAGCAGTGCGTCGGCGAGATCACGGTCGAGGTTCTCCGCCGTGCACGCCTGCACCTCCTCGGCCATCCCCATGGTGAGCGACGCCGCCAGCTCGGCGTAGATGTCGAAGTCGCAGTCGGCGAAGGCCGCGACGACGGCCTGGGCCTGCTCCTCGTCGATCCCCACCTCGGACGGGTCGAACGACGAGTCCGAGACGTCCTCGACGGTGATGCCGTTCTCGTTCAGGAGCTCGACGGTCATGGCGTCGACGAACTTCGGCGCCACGCAGTCGGCCGCGTCATCGGGGAGCACGAGGTCGCCGTCGTCCTTGGTGCCGGAGGTGAGGCTGGTGACGAACGCCGCGGCGTACTCTTCGGCGGTCACCTGCACCTCCTCGTCACCCGAGTCGCCGCCATCGGCCTCCGTCGTCGTGGTGGTCGAATCGTCGCCCGACGAGTCCGATCCGCCCGATGAGCCACACCCCGCGGCAACGAGGGCGACGGCGAGGGTGCAGATGAGGACGGTGAGCTTGCGCATGGCGGCGACCCTAGGTGAGACGAGGAGCGCCTTTCGGCCACGGGCGCGGTACCCTCGGTCCCGTGGCCGAGTTCCAATCACGTGAGTACCACCCCGCCTTCGAGGAGTACTGCGAGGCGATCTTCGAGCTGCACGAGGACGATGTCGAGGTCATCCAGGCCCGCATCGCCGAGCGCCTCGGGGTGTCCCGCCCCGCCGTGTCGGAGATGAGCCGGCGCATGGAGTCCGAGGGGCTGGTCGAGATCGACCGCACCATCCGCCTCACCGAGTCGGGCTCCGTCCTGGCCGAGCGGGTCGTGCGCCGCCACCGCCTCGCCGAACGCCTGCTGACCGACATCCTCGGGCTGTCGTGGGCCGACGCCCACACCGAAGCCGGGCGCTGGGAGCACGTCATCTCCGACGCGGTCGAGGCCGCCATCGTCCGGCTCCTCGACGATCCCACCACCTGCCCGCACGGCAACCCCATCCCCGGCACCGCGTACAAGGCACCGGACACGGTCGCCCTCTCGGACCTCGGCGTGGGCGCGGGCTTCACGGTCATGCGCATCCCCGAGGAGCTGGAGTTCACCCCGGGGCTGCTGGATTTCCTCGAGGACGCCTCCATCCAACCCGGCCACACCGGCACGGTCACGGCCAGCTCGCCCGACGGCACCACCACGGTGGAGATCGGCGGCCGCCACGTGGGCGTCGGCTCCTTCGCCAGCGCCCGCATCCTCGTCGCCAACGGCTGAGGGTCCGGGCCGAGGACCGGACCCGGCCAGACTCCTGGTCTTGGCCGGTCAGCCCACCGGCTGCGGCTCCGGCGCGTCGATCGGCGCCAGCACGTCGGGCAGGTCCCCGGCGTGCACGATGGTCAGCAGCTTGGTAGCACGGGTGAGGGCCACGTAGAGCGCCCGCATGCCCTGCGCCTCCTCGGCGAGGATGCCGGCCGGGTCCACCACCACGGTGGCGTCGAGCTCCAGGCCCTTCACGATGCCGACGGGCACCACGGTGACCTGGTGGTTCAAGCCCTGCTCGATGGCCACGCCGTGGTCGATGCCGACCGCGGTGAGCGCATCGGAGCACTCGTCGACCCGCGACGCCGGGCAGATGACCGCCACGTTCCCGTTGTCGACCGCGGCGATCTCGTCGCGGACGGCCTGGGCGATGGCCGGGCCGAGCGCCTGCGAGGCCTCGACGCGCACGAACTGGGGCGGACGGCCGTCTTGGCGCACCGATCGCGGCGGCAGCAGGTCTGGCGCGGAGCGGGCCAGCACTCGGGCGGCGAGGTCCATGTTCGGCCCGGGGATGCGGTAGCCGACGGTGAGCTGCTCGCGCCGGGCCGGACGCCGGTCGGGCAGCAGCGAGAGGATCTCGTCCCAGTCGGCGTGGGCCCACGCGCCGGTGGACTGGGCGATGTCGCCCACCACGGTCATCGAGCCGTTGAGCGAGCGGCGGCGGATCATCGACAGCTGCATCGGCG
>CAZCVS010000136.1:0-7680 GCA_964501845.1 uncultured Iamiaceae bacterium | reverse complement strand
AGCAGGTCGGCCACGAAGAGCAGCAGGGCGAACTTGGCGAACTCGGACGGCTGGATCTGGAACGGGCCCGCTCCCAGCCACCGGGTGGCCCCGTTGACCTCCACGCCGATGCCCGGGACGAGCACCAGCACGAGCATCGCGACCGCGATCAGCAGGAACGGGCGCGTGAAGCGCCGCCAGAAGTCCACCGAGACCATCAGCGTGGCGAACAGCGCCGCGCTGCCCAGCACGGTCCACAGCGCCTGGCGCTCGAAGAGCGACCAGGGCACGCCGCCGGCGCGCACGGCGGGCACCGACGACGCCGACATGACCATCACCAGGCCGAACATGTTGAGCACGACCACGATCGCGGCGAGCAGCCAGAACGAGCCGGTGGGGATGCCGGGCACGGAGAACCGGCGCCGACGCTCGATCGTGCTCGGCGTGGTGCGGCCGCGCAGCGCCGGGTGCCCGATGGTGGTGGTCACGACACCGACTCCAGGTGGACCTGCACGGCGCGGTGGAAGTCGTCGCCGCGCTCGCCGTAGGAGCGGTACCAGTCGAACGAGGCGCAGGCCGGCGACAGCACCACGTCGTCGCCCGGCTCGGCCAGCGCGGCCGCCTGCGCTACCGCATCCTCCATCGAGGCAGCCACCACGGTGGGCGTGCGGCCGCGGAACGCCGCCTGCACCTCAGGCGCGGCCTCGCCAATGGCGACCACGGCCCGGAGGTGCGGCGCCAGGTCGCCCAGCTGGGTGAGGTCGAGGCCCTTGTTGCGGCCACCGGCGATCAGCACGGCGGATTCGAACCCGACCACCGCCGCCATCGTGGCGTGAGGCGCCGTAGCCTTCGAGTCGTCGTACCAGCGCACCCCTCCAGCCTCGCCCACCAGCTCGACCCGATGGGGGAGGCTGTGAAAGGCACGGAGAGCCGTGCGGACGCCGTCGAGCGCGGCCCCCACCGCCAGGGCGGTAGCCGCGGCGGCGAGGGCGTTCGCCAGATCGTGGGGCAGGGCCCGGGTGAGCTCGGCGACGGGCAGGATCTCCAGGCCGTCGGGGCCGAGGAGCAGGCCGTCGGCGACGTGCCAGTCCGCCGGCTCCCGCAGGCCGAAGGTCTGGGTCCGCTCCCCCGGCGGCACCCAACCCATGACCACGGGGTCATCCGCGTTGGCGACTGCCAGCCCGCCGTGTTCGTGGTTGGCCCAGATCCGGGCCTTGGCCGCCTCGTAGCCCGCCAGGTCGAGGTGGACGTCGAGGTGGTCTGGGGCGAAGTTCAGCCAGGTGCCGACCACCGGCTGGTGCGCGGTGGCGAAGGTGAGGCGGAACGACGAGGCCTCGACCACGAACACCTCCGTGGCCGGATCCTCGATGGCCTCCACCAGCGGCACCTCGACGTTGCCGGCGGGCACGGCCGCGACACCCGACGCGAGCAGCATCTCGGTCACGAGCGACGTGACGGTGGTCTTGCCGTTGGTGCCCGTGATGGTGGCGACGGGGCGACGGTCCCAGGCCGCGGCCAGGTCGAGCTCGCTGCGGATGGGGACGCCGGTGGCGAAGGCCGCCGCGAACAGCGGGTGGCGCTCGGGGATGCCCGGGCTGGGCACCACCGCGTCGTGGTCGCGCAGCAAGCGCTCCCACGCCGCGGGCGGATCCACCCAGACCGCACCCAGGTCCGCGGCGAGCGGTGGCCCGTCGGCGCCCAGGCCGTCGTCGGTGACCGTGACCGTGCTCCCCCGCCGCACCAGCGCCCGGACCACCGCCCGGCCGGTGACGCCGAGGCCCACCACGAGCGCGCGGTCGAGCACCATCGGCGCGGGGGTGCCCGAGTCGGTCACAGGCCCAGCAGCTCGGCCGGCGTCAGCGTCGTGAAGTCGGCGTAGAAGATGCCGAGGGCGAGCGCCGTGGCCAATCCGGCGATCATCCAGAACCGCACGATGACCGTGGTCTCAGGCCAGCCCCGCAGCTCGTAGTGGTGGTGGATCGGAGCCATGCGGAACACCCGCCGGCCGAACACCCGGAACGAGAACACCTGGATGATGACCGACAGCGTCTCCACCACGAACAGCGCACCGATGATGGGGAGCAGCAGCATCGTGTTCAAGGTGAGGGCCAAGCCGGCCAGGGCTGCGCCGATGGCCAGCGATCCGGTGTCGCCCATGAAGATCTTCGCCGGGTGCGCGTTCCACCACAGGAAGCCGGCGCAGCCGCCGAGCATCGCGGCGGCCACCACGGCCAGGTCGAGGGCGTGCTCGACGTCGTAGACCAGCGGGTTGCGGAACGCCCAGAAGCCGATGATCGTGAAGCTGGCGAAGGCGAAGATCGAGGATCCGGCGGCCAGGCCGTCGAGGCCGTCGGTGAGGTTCACGCCGTTGGTCACGGCCATGATCACCAGAACCGAGAACAGGACCCATCCGACCTCGCCGAAGTCGATGTTGAGCAACCGGGACGAGTCGAACGAGTCGTACCGGGTGAACGACAGGTCGGTGTGGACGCTGGTCCACACGACGGTGGCGATGGCGAAGCCGCCCGCCACGATCAGCAGGCCCGCCACCTTGGTCTTCTTGTTGAGGCCGAGGTTGCGCTCCCGGGTGATCCCGATCCAGTCGTCGAGGAAGCCGACGAGACCGGCGCCCACCACGAGCAGGAGCACGAAGATGCCCGACCGGGTGAACACCACGCGGCTGCGGAGGTGGGCCACCGAGTACCCCACGACCGCGCCGGCGACGATGGCGATGCCGCCCATCGTGGGGGTGCCCGCCTTCACCTGGTGCCCCTCGGGGCCCTCCTCGCGGATGTTCTGGCCGATCTGGTGCTGCTGCAGCCACACGATGAGGTAGCGGGTGCCGACGAGCGACACGGCGAGGCTGAGGCCTCCGGCCATCAACAGGGCGATCATGCGGCGGACCCCCCGGTCCACCCGGCGGCGGCGAGCGCATCGCGCAGCACGAGGCGGTCGTCGAAGGGGGTCACCGCGTCGCCCACGGTCTGGGTCGTCTCGTGGCCCTTGCCGGCCACCAGCACCACGTCTCCGGGTCGAGCCTCGGCCACCGCGAGCGCGATGGCGGCGGCTCGATCCGGTTCGATCCGGAGGTCCGTGGGGGTCGTGATTCCGTGCTGCACAGCATCGATGATCGCAGCCGGGTCCTCCCCCCGAGGGTTATCGGTGGTCAACACGACCAGATCAGCCAGCTCACCTGCGGCTTCGCCCATCTGCGGGCGCTTGCCGTGATCGCGGTCTCCGCCGGCACCGAACACCACGATGACCCGGCTCGACGTCAGCTCCCGCGCCGCGGCGAGGAGCTGTCGGAGGCCGTCAGGCGTGTGGGCGTAGTCGACCGCGGCCAGGAACGGCTGGCCCTGGTCGATGCGCTCGAAGCGGCCGTCGACGAGCACCGCGGACGCGAGCCCAGCGACGATGGCATCGAGCGGCAGACCCACGGCCTCGGCTGCAGTAGCAGCAGCCAAGGCGTTCGCGACGTTGAACCGACCGGGCAGGCGGACGTGGACCTCGCGGCCGCGCCACCGGAACCGGGAGCCCTCGGCGGAGACCTCCAGGCCCCCGACGTCGTCGAGGGAGTAGCCGACGACGGGAACCGTGGTGGTCTCCGCCAGGAGGCGACCGTGGGGGGTGTCGAGGTTGAGCACCGCGAGGTCGCACAGGTCGGGCCCGAACAGCCGGGCCTTGGCGGCGAAGTAGGCCTCCATGGTGCCGTGGTGGTCCAGGTGGTCCTGGCTCAGGTTGGTGAAGACGGCGACGCGGAACCGGGTGCCGTCGACGCGGTGGAGGTCCAGGGCGTGCGACGACACCTCCATGGCGACGAGGTCGTCGCCCGCATCGCGCCGAGCGGCGAGCTGCGCCTGCAGCTCGGGGGCCTCGGGCGTCGTGCGGGCTCCGGTGAGCGTGCCGATCACCCCGCAGGACACGCCGGCCGCAGACGCGATGGCGGCGACGAGGTGGGCGATGGTGGTCTTGCCGTTGGTGCCGGTGATGCCGACGAGGCGCAACGCATCGGACGGGAAGCCGTACAGCGCGGCCCCGACCGGGCCCATCGCCTCGCGCACCGACGGGACCAGGAGTTGGGGCACGTCGAGGTCGAGTCGCCGCTCGCACAGCAGCGCGGTTGCACCGGCCTCGACCGCGCCGGGAGCGAAGTCGTGGCCGTCGAACGCGGCGCCGGGCACGCAGCAGAACAAGGTCCCGGGGCCCACCTGGCGGGAGTCGTGGGTGATCGAGGCGACCTCCACGTTGAGGTCGCCGGACCCGTCGAGGGCGTCGAGGGACCCCCGACCGGTGGCGGCCGTGACCAGTTCTCGGAGCTGCACCGGGTCAGCCTTGCGCAGTGGCGGTGGTCCCGGCGACACCGGTGCCGTCCACCTCGCGGGCCGAGGCCGAGAGCTCGGGCACGTCGTGGACCGCTGCTCCCAGGAGCGCGGGCGGCGGGACCTCGAAGCGGCGCAGGGCCGCTGCGGCGAGGTGGGCGAAGACGGGAGCGGCGACGTCGCCGCCGTAGATCGAGGTCCGGGGGTCCTCGAGCGTCACGATGAGCGAGAGGTCGGCGCCGTTGATCATGCCCACGAAGCTGGCCTGATACTCGTAGCGGCCCTCGGCGTTGAGGTAGCCGTCCTCGGGATCGATGTTCTGGGGGATCCGGGCGGTGCCGGTCTTGCCCGCCGAGTCGTAGCCAGGCACGGCGGCGAGCCCGCCCGTCCCGTCGGAGACGACCTTGGCGAGCATCGCCTGCATGACCGCCGCCGTGTCGGCGGAGACGACCCGGTGGCCGCCCGACGGCGCCGTCGGGACCGGCCCCGAGCCCGAGTCGGTCGACCCCACCAGCTTCGGTGCGATGAAGACCCCGTCGTTGGCGACCACGTTGTAGGCGCCGAGCATCTGCAGCGCGCTGACCGCCACGCCCTGGCCGATCGGGATGGCGCCGATGTCGACGCCGGACCACTCGTCGACGTCCTTCATGATGCCGGCGGTCTCGCCTGGAAAGCCGAGGCCGGGCGAGGTACCGAACCCGAAGTCCCGGAGGTAGGCGTCGACCTTCTCCTTGCCGAGCATCTGGGCGATCTTGATCGTGCCGATGTTCGACGACGTGGCGACGATGTCGGTCACCGACCAATCGGTCGGCGGGTGTGGGTGGCTGTCCTTGAACGGACGGTCGTAGAGCTGGATGGAGTCGGGGACGTTGAGGATGGTGTCGGGCGTGACCACCCCATCCTCGATGGCCCCGGCGATGGTGATCATCTTGTTGACCGAGCCGGGCTCGAAGGTGTCCGTGACCGACTTGTTGTCGACGGTGTTCGTGACGTTGCCCTCCCCGTCGTCCTTCACGCTGGCCATCGCCAGGATCTCACCGGTGCTCGGCCGCATGATGACCGCCTGGCCGCTGTGGGCGCCCGTGGCCTTCACCTGCTCCGCCATGGCCTTCTCGGCCTCGTACTGCAGCGCCTGGTCGAGCGTCAGGTAGAGGTCGGTGCCCTGGGTCGCCTTGTCGAGCTTGCGCTCTCCGCCGGCGATCGGCTTCCCCCACACGTCCTGCTCGTAGTACAGCTTCCCGGGCTTGCCCTCGAGCTGGTCGTTGTACTCGGCCTCGAGCCCGGAGACGCCGCCGGTCTCGCCGCCCAGGCCCTTCTGACCGTCGGGCAGGGCGTGGCCGATCACCCCGATGGCGAGGTCGTCGCTGGGCGTGCTGCGCTGGTACTCGTTCTCGATCGTGATGCCCGCGAGCTCGTCGTCGGCGAGCTTGGCCTTGATGGCCGCGACGTCGGCCTGCGAGACCGTCTTGGCGATGATCCGGTACCGGTAGTCGCTGGTGAGCTGGGCCTCGACGTCGGCGGCATCGAGGCCCAGGATGCCGGCGAGGACCCGGGAGGTGGCGATGGGGTGCTCGACCTGCAGCGGATCGGCGACCACCATGGGCTGGGCGACCGACATGGCGAAGGCCTGGCCACTGCGGTCGTAGATGGCGCCACGGCTCGCGGGCAGGGTCCGGGAGCCGTCGCGCTGGGACTCGCCGTAGGCGACGTAGCGGCCGGTGTCGGTGACCTGGACGTTGACCAGTTGCACCGTGATGGCCGCGACGATGGCACCCATCGCGACCACGAAGAGGATGAGGCGCTTGAGGGTTCGCGAGCGCAGCTGGGTGCCCGTGAAGGTGGGAGCGGCCCGGCGAACCGGGGGCCGGGGCGCCCGCGGGGCCCGCTGGGCGGGAGGTGGCGTCGCTCGGCGGGGGGCGGGCGCCGGTGCCTGGCGGCGGGCGGTGGGGGTGGACTTCTTCGGTCCCCGCCGGTTGGCGGGGCGCGCCGGCGCCGGCCGCGTGGCCGGGCGCTGGTCGAGGGTGGCGGTGCTGCGGGGCCGACCGAAGAAGTCGTCGTTCACTGGACGGAGCCTCCCGTGCCGGCGTCGGCCAGCTCCTCCGGTGCCTCGGGCGCCTCATCGAGCGTGCCGGTGACCACCGGGGGGTCGGCGCTGCCGGGGGTGACCCAGTGCTGCTGGTCGGCGGGCACCATCCCGAGCTTGCGGGCCTCCTCGGCGATGCGGGCTGGCGACTGGAGGTTGGCCAGCTCCAGCTTCTCCTGGGCGAGCGCCGTCTTCTCCTCCTGGATCTGGGTGTCGAGGCGGTCCAGGTCGGACTGGCCGCTCACCAGCAGGCCGTGGAACATCGCCGAGGCCATGAGGGAGCCGAACACCATCACCATGGCGACCGCGAGCACGGCACCTGTCCGACGCCGGCGCACCGAGGGCCGCAGCGACGGCTTCGACGGAGGCGGGACGACGCGCAGGTGCGGACGGCGGGGGGCCGGCTCGGGCTGGGCGATGCGACGAGGCGTGGGGCGCGGGGCGCGCACGGGGCTGGTCATGACGGGTCCTCAGAGGATGGAAGGGGCAACTTCTCGACGGCACGGAGCCGGGCACTGGCGGCGCGGGGGTTGGCGGCGATCTCGGCCGTGGACGGCGTCCAGCCGCCCCGCTTCAAGAGACGGGCCTCGGGCACGGCGCCGCAGCCGCACGGCAGGCCGGGCGGGCAGGTGCAGCCGCCGTCGTCGGCTCGGCGCAGGCGCTCCTTGACGATGCGGTCCTCGCCCGAGTGGTAGCTGATGACCACCAGGCGCCCACCGGGGGCGAGCACCTCCAGGGCGGCGTCGAGCGCAGGCGGGAGCACGTCGAGCTCCTCGTTCACATGGATCCGAAGGGCTTGGAAGGTCCGCTTGGCCGGGAACCCGCCCTTGCGGCGAGCGGGCGCCGGGATGGCCGACACCACGACCTCGGCGAGCTCCCCGGTGGTGGCGATGGGCCGGGCCGAGACGATGGCCCGGGCGATGCGGCCGGCGAAGCGCTCATCCGCGTTGCGGCGGAGGATGGCGGCCAGCTCCCGCTCGTCGGCGGAGTTGACCACGTCGGCGGCGGACGGCCCGCTCCCCTGGTCCATCCGCATGTCGAGCGGCGCGTCGTGGCGGTAGGAGAAGCCGCGGTCGCCGTCGTCGAACTGCGGCGAGGACACGCCGAGGTCGAACAGGACCCCTACGATCGGTTGGCTGGCGGTGCCGGCCGCGGCGACCACCGTCGCCAGCTGGTCGAAGCGGGCGTGGTGTGCCTCAGCCCGAGGGCCGAACGAGGCAAGCCGAGCCTGCGCTGCAGCCAGTGCGTTCCGATCGCGATCCAGTCCCAGGACCCGCAGGTCCGGGCGCGACTGGAGCA
>CAZCVS010000135.1:0-7688 GCA_964501845.1 uncultured Iamiaceae bacterium | reverse complement strand
CTGAACCCCTCGTTCAGCTCGGGGACAGGTTCGTTCACGGTCATGGCGGGTCCTCACCGGTGGGCGTCAGGAGTGGGACGGTCCGGAGCCTCGATCTTCATCGCCCGCGGCACCGCGTAGGCCGCACGACCCCTCTTGCTCATGGTGAGGCCACCAACGGCCGATGACGTGGGCCATGGCCCTTCCGACGCTCGACCGCCAGGACTGCGCGGGGCTGCCGCCCGACCACTCCGTCGAAGACCACCTCGAGTCCGAGCGGGCAGCACTGGCCGCCGAGCGGCGCGCCGCGATCGAGTACTCGGCCACAAGCCAACGGTGGATGCTCGTTCGAGCCGCTGGGCTCGGACTCGCGCTCGCCGGGACCATCGCCTTCGGTTGGAGCCAGCTCGACCGATCGGAGCCGGCCACCTTCTGCACGGCCGACGGGTACGTGACCGAGGACGGCCAGACGCTGCAGCGAGACGAGGAGCAGGGCTGCGCTTGGGTCGACTCCACCGGCAAGCCGGTCTCCGTCGACGCCGCCGGCCGACCTACGGGCTGACCACCTCCGCGACCGGTGTTGCCGGACCTGCCTACCGGTGGGGGCGGGTGCCGATGATCGAGGCCCGCTCCATGATCCGGACCTCGGGCCAGTAGTCGCTGCTGGCGTAGTGCTGGACGGCCCGGTTGTCCCAGAAGGCGACCGAGTGAGGCTCCCAGCGAAAGCGGCACTGGTACTCCGGATAGTCGGCCTGGCGGCAGACCAGGTCGATGAGCTCCTTGCTCTCGTCGGGATCCATGCCGATCACGTGCGAGGCGAAGTTGCGGTTGGCGTACAGGTGCCGGCGGCCGGTCACATCGTGGGTGCAGACCATCGGGTGGGTCGGCGGCGGGTACGTCTCGAGCATCTTCGCCTTCTGCTCGTCGTCGAGGAACGAGCCGAACGTGAACAGGAAGGTGTGCTCGACATCGAGGTCGTCGATGCGGTCGCGGACCTTGGGGTGGAGGCCCTCGTAGGCGGCGTACATGTCGGCGAAGAGCGTGTCGCCGCCGATGTCTGGGACGTCGATCCCGTGGAGGATCGCACCCATCGAGGGGGCTTCTCGCCAGGTGACGTCGTGGTGCCAGGCGTTCTCGTAGCCCGCCACCTCGGCGGACTTCTCGAAGCGGACCAGCTCCTGGTTGTCCTTGTTGGCGCCGAGGAACGCGTGGACCTCGAGCTCGCCGAAGCGCTTGGCGAAGGCCACGTGCTGGTCCGAGGTCATCGGCTGGTCGCGGAAGAAGATCACCTTGTAGTCCGCGAGGGCCCGACTGATCTCGTCGATGACCTCATCCGGGAGCTCCGTGGTGAGGTCCGGTCCGTCGAGCACGGCCCCGACGGTGGAGCCGAGCCGGGTCGCGTCGAAGTGCTCCCACGTCAGCCCGTCCAGGCGATCCCGCTCCGCCGCCAGGTGGGCGGCCGGCCCGACCTCCACCGGATGGCCGGCGAGGCGGAATCGCCGCACCGCCGGGCCCGGCTTCACGACGAGACCGGCTACTTGTCGAAGTCGAGCTGGAGCAGCTCGATCGCGTTGCCGCGGACCAGCTTGTAGATGACGTCGTCGGGCAGGTTGCCCATCAGCTTCTGTCCGACCTCGCGGCTCTTGGGCCACGTGGAGTCCGAGTGCGGGTAGTCGGTCTCGAAGCAGATGTTGTTCACCCCGCACTTCTCGATGTTCTCGAGGCCGTACACGTCGTCGAAGAAGCAGCCGTAGATCTGGCGGTAGTAGTAGGTCGACGGTGGCTCGGGCACCTTGTCGCCGAAGCCACCCCACGCCCGGTTCTCCTCCCAGACGTTGTCCGCCCGCTCGAGGATGTAGGGGATCCAGCCGATCTGGCCCTCCGAGTACACGATCTTCAGGTCGGGCAGCCGGGCCAGCCAGCCGGAGAACAGCCAGTCGGTCATCGAGCTCATGGCGTTGCCGAACGTGAGCGTGGAGCCCACGGCAGCCGGGGCGTCGGCCGAGGTGGACGGCATCTTCGACGACGAGCCGATGTGCATGTTGATGGTGGTGCCGGTCTCGGCGCACGCCCGGAAGAAGGGCTCCCAGTAGTCGCCGTGGATCGACGGCAGGCCGAGGTACGGCGGGATCTCGCTGAAGCACACGGCGCGCACGCCGCGGGCGGCGTTGCGGTACACCTCGGCCGCCGCCAGGTCCGCGTCCCACAGGTGGGTGATGGTCAGCGGGATGAGGCGGCCGTTCGAGTCACCGCACCACTCCTCGACCATCCAGTCGTTGTAGGCCTTCACGCACAGGTCGGACAGGACCTTGTCCTCGGCCTCCATGAACACCTGACCGCAGAAGCGGGGGAACGACGGGAAGCACATCTGGGCCTCGGTCCAGTTGGCATCCATGTCCTCGATGCGGGCCTTGGGGTCCCAACAGCCCTTGCGCATCTCCTCGTAGGTGATGCCCGTGACCTTCACCTCGTCACGGTCGAACCCGGCGGCGGCGGAGAGGCGGGTCTGCGGGACGCGCTTGTCCTCGTACAGCCACCAGTCGCACAGCTCGCCCTCGTCGGAGGGCTCGTAGCTGAACACGCCGCCGACGAACTGCATCTTCCCGCGCTCCTGGATGGTGCGGGGCCCGACGTCGTGGTACTTCGCCGGCAGGCGGTCGAGCCACACCCGGCCGTGCTCGATGACGTGGTCATCGACCGAGATGATCTTCGGAAAGTTCTCATCCATGGACATCAGGGTATCTCCGATCTGACGGACCGTCAGAAGATGGCGGGTCGGTGGGCCAACCCCGGCGAGCTTTTCGTGATGTTGGGGGCAGGGACCCCGCGATCACGAAGAGTCCGAGGAGTTGGGGTAGGCGGGGTCACCACAGTTCGTCGGTGTAGGTGTCGGTGCCGGGGACGGTGGCGCGGAAGGGGGCGACGAGCACCAGCTTGCCGAGTCCCGCGGCGTCGAGCTCGTCGCCCAGCGAGGCGAACGTGTCAGCCCAGGTCGCGGGGAGGTCGGCGTCGACGAACCAGAGCTGGCAGAAGCGGTTCTCGGCAGAGTCGGCCTTGACGCCCTTGGCGGCATCGGCAGGCAGCGGGATGGCGGTGAGCTCGGCGCCCACCACGCCGGGCAGCGGACGGGAGCGGAACCAGGCGTCGACGTCGTCGAGGCTCTTGCCCTCCGCCGGCTCGCCGATGACCACGACGACGTAGGGCGAGTGGTGGTCCAGCGCCAGCTCGACCGGCACGCCGTCAGGCTGCTCGAACTCGGTGCGGAACTTGTACATGAGGGTGTGGACGTGGTCGCGCTCCTCGAACATGCGGTCGTTCTCGTGGAGCCACTTCACCTGCTCGCTCCCCCACTGCATCCACTGGCCGAACTTGCCGGCGAGGACCCAGTAGAGGGCGAGGTAGGAGCCGGTGGTCGGGTCCGGGATCACCGGCGAGTCCGCCGGGTAGCGCAGCGCCTTCAGGTCCTTGGTGGCGACGAAGCGCTGCCCGCTGATGTTCCAGGCACCGATCATGCAGCCGGCATAGAAGTGGTCCCGTTCGTACCAGCGGTTGTAGGCGACCTCGTGGCCCTTGTGGGGCTCGACGATGGTGACGAGCGCGCCGCCCAGCCGGACCGGGCGCTCTGCCGTCTTGCCGCTTCCGAGGTCCTGCACGTGGGTCTCCTTGCCGAAAACGAGAACGTGTTCTCGTTTTCAGCATGCCACGCGCTGCTGGGCCGTGCGCCATCAGGGCCGCCCCGCTGGTTCGGAGGTGCGAACATGACGCCATGACAGCCACCACGTTCGAGATCGAGACCATCGGCAAGGTCGCCCACCTCCGGTTGAACCGGCCCGACGCGTACAACTCGATGACCCGGGAGTTCTGGTCGGAGCTGCCCGAGGCGGTCCGGGCGCTCGACGCGGCCGGATCGACCCGGGCCCTGGTCATCTCCTCGACCGGCAAGCACTTCTGCGCCGGCATGGACCTGGGCGTCTTCACCGGCGGCGCGGCCGGCGACGGCGGGGCCGACAGCTCCAAGGAGGCCGGCCGCCTTCGCGCCCAGCTGCGGGAGACGGTCCTGGCCCTCCAGGGCACCTTCACCGCGCTCGAAGCGGCCCGCTTCCCGGTGATCGCCGCCATCCAGGGAGGCTGCATCGGCGGCGCGGTGGACATGGTGTCGGCTTGCGACCTGCGCTATGCCACCGCCGACGCGTTCTTCTGCGTCCAGGAGATCAATCTGGGCATGACCGCCGATGTCGGCACGCTCCAGCGCCTGCCCAAGATCATCCCCGACGGCATCGCCCGCGAGTGGGCCTACCGCGGCCACCGCGTCCCGGCGGCCCGCGCTGCCGAGGTCGGCTTGGTCAACGAGGTCTTCGCCACCCACGAGGCGCTGCTGGAGGGCACGCTCGCCATCGCCCAGGAGATCGCGTCGAAGAGCCCGCTCGCCATCTGGGGGACCAAGGAGATGGCCACCTACACCCGTGACCACTCCGTGGCCGACAGCCTCAAGCACATGGCCGCGTGGCAGTCCGGCATGTTCCAGCCTGCCGACATGATGGAGACGTTCGTGGCCAAGACCGAGGGCCGCGAGCCGGCGTTCGACGACCTGCTCCCCCACGGCACCGGGCTCTGAGGAAGAATCCATGACGCTGCTCACCGACGACGTCCGCGCCGCGATCACCGCGGGGCGCCTGGCCCACCTCACCACGCTCGAGCCCGACGGCAGTCCCCAGGTCAGCCTGGTCTGGGTCGGCATCGAGGACGCCGAGCTGGTCATCGGCCACCTCGGCGCCGGGCGCAAGATGGCCAACCTGAGCCGTGACCCGCGAGTGTCCATCTCGATCGAGACCGACCGGACCAACCCGATGGGGCTCCAGGAGTACCTCACCATCAAGGGCACGGCCCGGATCACCCCGGGCGGTGCGCCCGAGCTGCTCCAGCGCCTCGCGGAGGTCTACCTCGGACCCGGCGTGAAGTTCCCGCCCATGGACGACCCGCCGGCGGGCAACGTCATCCGCATCACGCCCCTCAAGGTCGGCGGCGTCGGACCGTGGGCCGGCTGAGCTGACGTGGGCATCTTCCGGCTCGACCACGTGCAGCTGGCCATGCCGGCGGACCGCGAGGACGAGGCCATCGCGTTCTACGAAGGCGTGCTCGGCCTTGCGCACGTGCCCAAGCCGCCGCACCTGGCTGCCCGCGGCGGGTGCTGGTTCGAGCGAGACGGCGTCAAGGTCCACCTCGGCGTCGACCGGGACTTCCGCCCGGCGACCAAGGCCCATCCGGCGTTCATCGTCGACGACGTGCGCACCCTGGCCGCGGCGATCGCCCGCGCCGGCCACGTGGTGGACGACGACGAACCGCTCGACGGCTACGAGCGCGTGTACGCACTCGACCCGTTCGGCAACCGCCTCGAGCTGATGGAACCGATCGGGCCCGACACCGGCTCGGGCTAGACGACCGCCGCTTCGATGACGGCGGCGGTGGCGAGCAGGCGGCCCTCGTGGTGGTCCGGCGCCACCAGCTGGAGACCGGCCGGCAGGAGACCGCCCGACGGCACCGGGAGCGACAGGGCCGGGTAGCCAGAGAGGTTGATGGCCGCGCACGCCGCGTTCGGGGCCGTTGCCTGCTCCCCCAGCCGGGCCGGGTAGGCGACCATCGTCGGGAGCACCAGCACGCCGACCGAGCCCAGGACCTCGGCGAGCTCCAGCCGCCACGGCTCCCGCTGGGACCGGGCGTCGCCCAGCTCGCCAGGGCTGATCGCCTGCGCGAACGTGAACCGCTCGACCAGGTCGGCCCCGAGCCGGTCGTGATGGTGGCGCCACAGGTCGTCGTTGACCATGAGCGATTCGCCGAAGAGGACGGCGATGGTGGCCGCGTGGGCGTCGTGCCAACCCGACAGCTCGATCTCGATGACCTCGATGCCGGCCTCGATCAGGGCCGAGTCGACGGCGGCATCGATCGTCGGGTCCGTGTCGGTCAGGCGGACCCGACCCGCGGTCGTGCTCGCCACCACACCGGAATCGGTGAGGCGCGGGTCGAGGAGCGTGGCCCCCGCGGCCAGGTCAGCCACGGTGCGGGCCAGGACGCCGACCGTGTCGAGCGAGGGCGCAAGGGGACGGACGCCCTCGACGGGCACCACGCCGAACGTGGTCTTGAGCCCCGTGATCCCGCAGCTGGCCGCCGGGTTGCGCACCGAGCCGGCCGTGTCCGTTCCGAAGGCGATGTCCGCCTCGCCGACCGCCACCGCGACGGCCGACCCGCTCGACGAGCCGCCGGGAACCCGCCGGGGGTCGAGGGGGTTGACCGGTGTGCCGTAGTGCGGGTTGACGCCGGAGGCACCGAAGCACAGCTCGTGCAGGTTGGCCTTGCCCACGATGCGCGCCCCCGCGGCGCGGGCCAGCTCCAGGCAGGGGGCGTCAACGGTGGCTGGCTCGGCGTGGGCCGCGACGACCGGTGACCCCGCCGTGGTCACCACCCCGGCGACGTCGATGCAGTCCTTGACCGCGAGCCGGACGCCATCGGGCGATGCGAGCGGATCCAGGTCCGGATCGAGGGGCGTGATCCAGGTGGCCGACGCGGGGGGAGCCGTCACGGGGTGCTCCACCGGGGCGGGCGCTTCTCCAGGAAGGAGGCGATCCCCTCGGCCGCCTCATCCATCGCCAGGTTCGCCGCCATCACCTGAGAGGCGTCGGCGTAGGCGTCCGTGAGCGGGAGGTCCCGCAGACGCCAGAAGGCCGCCTTGCCGAGTGCCACCGTTTCCGGCGGCTTCGTGGCGACGAGGTCGGCCAGTGCCTCGACCTCTGCGTCGAGGGCATCGTCGGGGACCACCCGGTTGACCAGACCGATGCGCAGGGCGGCCGAAGCCGAGATGAGCTCACCTGTGAGCAGCAGCTCCATGGCCGCCTTGGGGGTGACGTTGCGGGTCAGCGCCACCATCGGCGTGGTGCAGAACAGGCCGATGTTCACGCCGGGTGTGGCGAAGCGGGCCGACTCGCCAACCACGGCCAGGTCGCACGATGCAACCAGCTGGCAGCCGGCCGCGGTGGCGACGCCGTGGACCCGGGCGATCACCGGCTGGCGCAACCGGGTGATGGCGACCATGACCTCGGAGCAGCGGGCGAACAGGGCCTGGCGGTACGCCTCGTCGGGGTGCTCGACGATCTCGCGCAGATCGTGGCCGGCGCTGAACGCCGATCCCTCGCCGGCCACGACGACCACGCGGACCGAGCGGTCTCCGTCGATCGCCGCCAGGTGCACCGCGAGCGCGTCCAGCACCTGCAGCGACAGCGCGTTGCGCGCCTCGGGCCGGGCCAGCGTGAGCGTGGACACCGCGCCCCGATCGTCTCGGCGCACGACGGCCGCGTCATCGCCGGTCATGGAGCGTCCCCTTCGGCGAACATGAGCCTGACGGTACCGGCGCGATCCACCGGTCCGCGACCACCGGCGCGTCTGCTGCCGACGGGTGCGATCAGCGCTCCGCGATCGACGGGTCGGCGAGGTGGTGCGACAGGTCGCCGACGAGGTCGACGTGGAAGCGCCGCTCGGTGAAGCACCAGGCATCCTCGGCGTCGCGGCCGAAGGTGTCGACGTAGCGGCCGGCGATGATCGGCTGGAGCGGCAGCCCCTCCACCGCTTGGAGGACCACGTAGGACGACCGGGCGACGACGGTCCCGTCGATGGCCGGCTCGTCGAACTGGGTGTTGACGACGAGGTGCTTCGTCCCCAGC
>CAZCVS010000134.1:0-7702 GCA_964501845.1 uncultured Iamiaceae bacterium | reverse complement strand
CGGGCCGCCGCCTGCGCCAGGCCATCGGCGAGGACCGCCAGGTGTCGTTCGTGTACTGGACCTACGGGCGCGACGCCGTGGCCCGGCGCGTGGTCGACCCGTGGGATGTCTTCAGCGAGCGATCGACCTGGTACCTGGCCGGCTGGGCGCACGATCCCGGTGCGGCCCGGAACTTCCGGCTGGACCGCATGGAGGGGCTCACCATCGACGACGAGCTCCGATCGCAGCCGGCGCCCGCCTCGTTCGACCGCAGCGCCCGCACGGTCGACGAAGCCCCGCGGGTGGTCCTCGACCTGGCGCCGTGGGCGTGGTGGGTGGCCGAGGCCCACCCGGTGATCTCAGCCGAGCCGATCGACGATCAGCGCCTGCGGGTGACGCTCGCGGTGGCCGGCTCCTCGTGGTTGGAGCGCCTCCTCCTCCGGCTCGGATCAGGGGCCACCGTGGTCGAGATCGACGACGAGCTGGGTGGGCCCGACCTGGCCGGTCGCGCCGCCGAGCGGGTCCTGGACCGCTACCAGCCCGCGGAGGGAGCCGGGGAGGCGGCGCGCTAGGTTCGCTCCCCGTGACCATCGAGCCCCCGACCGGCCCCCCCGACGACGGTGTGGCTCGACGCCAACAGCGCGAACAGGCCGACGGGGTCGGCGACGACCCATCGGCGGACGTACCTGCCGAACCGTCGGATGCGGCCACGAAGCGCACGAAGCCCAAGTCCCAGACCCGCAACCTGCTGGAGTGGGTCGCGGTCATCGGCGGCGCCATCATCATCGCGGTCGTCGTGCGGACGTTCATCCTCCAGACCTTCTGGATCCCATCACCGTCGATGTCGCCCACGCTGGTCGAGAAGGACCGCGTCCTGGTCAACAAGCTCTCCTACAAGTTCCACGACGTGAACCGGGGCGACGTGATCGTCTTCAAACGGCCCCCGACCGAGCCCGAGGGCGAGATCAAGGACCTCATCAAGCGCGTGGTCGCCCTTCCCGGCGAGCGGGTGTCGATCATGGACGGCAAGGTGAGCATCGACGGCCGTCCGCTCGACGAGCCCTACACCCACGGGCTCGAGACGGTCTTGGACTCCTGCCCCAGCACCCACGTGCCGGGCATCGACACCGAGGAGGGGTTCCAGGTGCCCGACGACCACCTGCTGGTGTTGGGCGACAACCGAGTCAACTCCCGCGACGGCCGCTGCTTCGGAGCGATCGACGAGGACCTGGTGGTGGGCCGGGCCTTCTTCTTGATGTGGCCCCCCGGCCACGCCGGCGGTCTCTAGCCCAGGAGTCGGAACACGATGCCCGTGCGGGGCTTCGGGTAGAAGAACGTGCTCTTGGGCGGCATCCGCTTCCCGGAGTGGGCGTTGTCCTCGATGGCAACCACCGTCACCGGGCGGATGAGCACGGCCCAGTCGGCTGCACCCGAGGTGACCGCGGCCTGCGCCCGGTCGGTGCCGTGCTGGTAGGTGAGCTCGTGCGGGCCGACCGCCGTCAGGGCCGCGGCCAGGCGGGCGCTGTCGAGATCGTCGACCTCCGGGTACGCGACGGGGTCGAGCGACACCAAGACCGCCGCGCCGTCGCGGCCGACTACGGCGACCGCTCCCAGATCGCGCATCTGGAGCAGGACCCGCCCGTCGGCGACCTCGTCAGGGGTGGCGGTGCCGACGCGAGCGGAGCCAGGAAGCGCCGCGAGCGCCTCGGGCAGGTCCACGTCGGCGAGGCCCGCGACGAGCCGGTGGATGGGACGGACCGTCAGCTGCTCGTCGGACAGCTCGACGACGTAGCAGAGGGTCGCGTCGGCCTCGCCACCCGTGTGGTCGGCGCTGCGGCGCTCGTCGCGGTAGGCCAGGCTCGTCTCGTAGCGGTGGTGACCGTCGGCGATGACCAGCGGCTGCGACGCGATCGACGCGGCGATGGCGGCGAGCTGAGCGGGATCGCTGATCCGCCAGGTCTCGTGGAGCGTGCCGTCCTCGTCGGTCCAGGACTGGAACGGGGGCCCGTCGACATCGAGCAGGTCGGACAGGCCGCGGGCCAGCGAGAGGCCCCAGATGGCGGAGAGGTTGGCCCGGGTGCCGCGGAGGAGGTCCAGGCGGTCGCTCTTGGCCTTGGGGGTGGTGTGCTCGTGGGGGAGGATCTCGCCCTCGTCGGGGCGGCTGAGCGTCAGGGCGCCCAGCACCCCCAGGGTGGCGACCGGGTTGCCGAGGTCGTCGGTGGTGGTCATCCGGTAGGCCGTCAGCTCGGGGGCAGCGTCGCGGACCAGCACGCCCTCGTCCGTCCAGGAGCGCAGCCGGTGCCCGGCGGCGGCGTAGCGGTCGTCGCCGTCCTCCTCGGTGGGGAGGTCGATGAGGACCGCGTTGTGGGGGTTCTTGGCGACCAGCGCGGTGCGGTCCTGGGGGGACAGCACGTCGTAGGGCGGCGCGGTCACGTCCTCGGGGGCGAACCGGGCGGGGTCGTAGCGAAGCGAGCGGAAGGGCGAGAAGTCGGGCACGGCCCTTTGCTAGCAGGCGCGCCGGACCGGTTCGCGAGCCTCCGGCATCCCGGAGGCGCCAGGGTGCTAACTCTTGCAAGCAGATCGCTCGCGGGACTATGCTTTGCGCCCATGGCTCAGACCAACGTCCTCAAGAAGTACCTCGACGCCGGGGTGTCCTTCACCAACCTCACCCAGTCGAAGGCCGAGGCCCTCGTCAAGGAGCTCGTCAAGGCCGGCGAGGTGCAGACCGAGCAGGCCCAGGCCGCGGTCATCGACCTCCTCGAGCGCTCCAAGAAGAACACCGAGGCGCTCATCGAGCAGATCCGCAAGGAGATCTCGGACTCCGCGGAGAGCCTCGGACTCGCCACCATCGCCGACATCACCCGCCTCGAGAAGCTGATCGCCTCGATCAAGATCCCCGGCACCGCCTCCACCCCGGCCGCGCCCGCGGCGAAGGCCCCCGCCAAGAAGGCGGCCGCCAAGAAGGCCCCGGCGAAGAAGGCCGCGGCCAAGAAGGCCCCCGCGAAGAAGAAGGCTGCCGCGAAGAAGGCTCCGGCCAAGAAGGCCGCCGCCAAGAAGTCGGCCAGCTGAGGCTCCCACGGCCACGCGCCGCAGGCTCGACGCCGAACTGGTTCGTCGAGGCCTGACCCCCAGCAGAGAACGGGCCCGAGAGGCCATCGAACGAGGCGAGGTCGTGGTGGCCGGAGCACCGGCCACCAAGGCGTCGCGCCTCGTCGCGCCCGACGAGCCGATCGTGGTCTCGGGACCGCCCGCCCGCTTCGTGGGCCGGGGCGGCGAGAAGCTGGCTGCGGCGCTCGACCGCTTCGCCGTCGACCTCACCGGCCGCGTGGTCCTCGACGCCGGATCGTCGACCGGAGGGTTCACCGACTGCTCGCTCCAGGCCGGGGCGCTGCGGGTGATCGCGGTCGACGTCGGCCGCGGCCAGCTCCACCACCGACTGCTCACCGACGATCGGGTCGACTCCCGTGAGCGCACCAACATCCGTCACCTGGCTCCTGGGGACCTGGGCCCGCTCGTCGACGCGGTGGTGGCTGACCTGAGCTTCATCTCGCTGCGGACCGTCACCCCGTCGCTCCTCGGTCTGGTCCGTGAGGGCGGTGATCTGATCCTCCTGGTGAAGCCCCAGTTCGAGGCCGGACGCCAGGAGGCGTCGCGCCACCGCGGCGTGATCGCCGACCCTGTGGTGTGGCACCGCGTGCTCGGCGAGGTCGCTGGCACGCTTCGCGGTCACGGAGCCGCGATCATGGGGCTGATGACCTCTCCGCTCCGTGGTGCCGATGGCAACGTCGAGTTCCTGCTGCACGGCCGCGCCGCGACCGCGCCGCCTCCCGAGGTCGACGTGGCGGCGCTGATCGACGCCGCCGTCGGTGAGGCGAGCGAGCCGCGGTGAGCACCGTCGGCCTGTTCGTCCACGGCGGTCGCGACGACGCCATCGCCCTCGGCCGCACCGTCGCGGCCTGGCTCGCCGAGCGGGGCCACGCCGTGGTGCTCGAGCCCGCCGAAGCGTCGCTCATCGGCGGGACCGGGCACGAGGCGGCGTCCGACGGCGCCGCGCTGGACCTGGTGGTGGCCATCGGCGGCGACGGCACCGTCCTGCGAGCGGCCCGCCGGGCGGTCGCCGCCGATGCCGATGTGCTCGGCATCAACCTCGGCGAGCTCGGCTACCTGGCCGAGGTGGAGCCCGATGCGTGGGAGCCGGCGCTCGGCGCGTACTTCGGCGGGACGCACCAGATCGAGGAGCGGATGCTCGTCGCCTCCAGCACCGCCGCCGGCGCCCTCCCGGCCGGGCTCAACGAGGTCGTCATCGAGAAGCAGGCGCTCGGTCGGACCATCCGCCTGGGCGTCAGCATCGACGGAGGCTTCTTCACCAGCTACGTGGCCGATGGGCTGATCGTGGCCACCCCCACCGGGTCCACCGCGTACTCGCTGTCCGCACGCGGCCCCATCGTGGCGCCCTCGCACCGGGCCCTGGTCATGACGCCGGTGTCGCCCCACACCCTCTTCGATCGTTCGCTCGTCCTCGGTCCCGCCAGCACGGTCGAGGTCACCGTGCTCGGCGACCGAGACGCCGCGGTGTCCATCGACGGCCACGACCAGGGCTACCTCGCGGTCGGGGAGTCCATCACCATCACGGCGGCGCCGGACCCGGCGCGCTTCGCCACCTTCGGCGGCCGCAACTTCCACCAGATCCTCAAGGCCAAGTTCGGGCTCAGCGACCGATGACCGCTCCCGTCCCGCCTCGCAACCAGCTGGTGGAGCTGGCGGTGACCGACTTCGGGATCATCGACCACGTCCGCCTCCTCCTCGGTCCGGGCATGACCGCCCTCACCGGCGAGACCGGCGCCGGCAAGACGCTGCTGATCGGTGCGATCGATCTGCTGCTCGGCGGCCGAGCCGACCCTGCCATGGTCCGCACCGGCTGCGACGAAGCGGCGATCGAGGGCCGCTTCGTGGTCGACGGGGAGGAGGTCGTCCTCACCCGGGTCGTCCCCACCGACGGCCGGTCCCGGGCGTACGTCAACGGCCGGATGGCCACGGCGACGGTGCTGGGGGACCAGGCGACGTCGCTCATCGACCTGCACGGCCAGCACGCCCACCAGTCCCTCCTCGCCCCCGGCGTCCAGCGCGCCGCCCTCGACCAGTTCGCGGGGATCGACCTCGAACCCCTCCGCGAGGCCCGGGCCGAGCGCCGCCGGATCGCGGCTGCGCTCGACGAGCTGGGCGGCGACTCCGGGGCGCGCGCCCGCGAGGCCGACCTGCTGCGCTTCCAGATCGGCGAGATCGACGGCGCGGCCCTGGACGACCCCGACGAGGATGCCGCCCTCGATGCCCTCGAGGACCTCCTGGCCGACGCCGTCGCGCACCGGGAATCGGCGTCTCGTGCCGTCGAGGCGATCGGCGGCGACGGTGGAGCAGTCGACCAGGTGGGCGCGGCGGTGGCCGAGCTCGATGGCCGCGGCCCCTTCGCCGACGTGCTGGGCCGACTCCGGTCGGTGCAGGCGGAGCTCACCGATGCCGCCGCCGATCTGCGCACCGCCGGGGAGTCCATCGAGGACGACCCCGCCCGGCTCGCCGAGATCCGCGGGCGGCGGCAGCTGCTGGTCGAGCTGCGGCGCAAATACGGGAGCGCACCGCACGCGGGCAGCCCCGAGGGGGGAGCGGGGACCCTCGCCGATGTGATCGCCTACGGCCGAGACGCCGCGGACCGCCTCGCCGAGATCGACGGCCACGACGAGCGCGCCGCCCGCCTCGACCGGGAGGCTTCCGCGGCCCGGGACGCGGAAGCCGCGGCCGCGTCCATCGTCGGGTCGGCCCGACGAGCCGCGGCGCCCCACCTGGCCACCGCCGTCGAGGGGAACCTGGCGCAGCTGGCCATGGCTACGGCCCGCTTCGCCGTCGAGGTGGGCGACACCGACCCCGGCGACGACATCACGTTCACCCTCGCGGCCAACCCGGGCTCCGCGGCCGGCCCCCTGGCCAAGGTGGCGTCGGGCGGGGAGCTGGCCCGCGCCATGCTCGCGCTGCGGCTGGTGCTCAGCGTGGCCCCGCCCGTGCTGGTGTTCGACGAGGTCGACGCCGGCATCGGTGGCGCCGCCGCCCTCGCCGTGGGCCGGTCGCTCGCGGCGCTCGGAGCCGACCACCAGGTCCTCGTCGTCACCCACCTCCCGCAGGTGGCGGCCTTCGCCGATGCGCAGGTCAACGTGGTCAAGGCCGTCATCGACGGGACCACCTTCGCGTCGACGACGCCCCTAGGGGCCGATGAGCGGGTGATCGAGCTCTCCCGGATGCTGTCGGGCACGCCGGAGAGCGAGCGGGTCCAAGAAGCCGCCCACGAGCTGCTCGAACTGGCGGCCACGGAGCGAGGTCGTTGAGGGGGCACCTGCCGGCGGAGCGCGCCCCGTCCGCTGCTCGGGGGGTCACGTATGCTCGTCGGGGTGCCGCGGCGCCTCCTTGGAGCGGGTGATGGCTGACGACGAGCACGAACAGGTGGCAGCGGAGACCATCCTCGCCGACCCCCACCTGACCGGCATCGCCCGCGTGGACCGGCGCACCAAGGACCTCGCCAAGCGCCTCCTCCCGGGCGAGATCGCGATCATCGACCACGAGGACCTCGACACCGTCGCCACCGAGAGCCTCCTCACCGCGGGCGTCGCTGCGGTCGTGAACGCGGCCGACTGCATCTCGGGCCGCTACCCGAACCCGGGCCCGCTCCTGCTGCCCGCCGCGGGCATCAGCGTGCTCGACGGGGTGGGGAGGGCGGTGATGGACGACGTCGAGGACGGCGATCTCGTGACCATCGCCGGGAACCAGCTGCTCATCGGAGGCCGCGAGGTCGCCTCCGGCCGCCGCCAGGACACGTCCTCGTTCGGTGTGGTCCTCGACCTCGCCCGCAGCAACATGGGCGACGAGCTCCAGCGCTTCGCCGAGAACACGCTCAGCTACATCCAGGGCGAAGGCCACCTGCTCCTCGATGACCCGGACATCCCGGACATCCCCGTCGACTTCCGCGGCCGCCACGTCCTCGTGGTCGTGCGCGGGGTGGACTACAAGAAGGACCTCCAGCTGCTGCGGCGCAGCGGGTACCTGAAGGAGCAGAGGCCGCTGCTCATCGGCGTCGACGGCGGCGCCGATGCGATCATGGAGCTCGGCCTGACGCCCGACGTGATCATCGGCGACATGGACTCCGTGAGCGAGCGGGCCCTGCGGTGCGGCGCCGCCCTCGTGGTGCACGGCTACACCGACGGCCGCGCGCCCGGCGGAGACCTCCTCGACCAGATGGGCGTGGACTACGCGGTGTTCGCCTCGGCGGGGACCTCCGAGGACATCGCCATGCTCCTGGCCTTCGAGCGCGGCGCCGCGCTCATCGTCGCCGTCGGCACCCACTCCTCGATGGTCGACTTCTTGGACAAGGGCCGGCCCGGCATGGCATCGACGTTCCTCGTGCGCATCAAGGTCGGCCCGATCCTCGTCGACGCCAAGGGCGTCAACCGGCTCTACGACACCCGGGTGCGCGGACGGGACCTGGTGTGGATGGTCCTGGCTGCCATCGTCACGCTCGTCATCATCGCCGCCGTCAGCGAGCCCATCCGCACCGTGGTCCGCGGCCTGTCCCTGCCCCTGCGATGACCGCCCGCCCGGGCAGAGAGACCCCGCACCCATGAGCAAGTTGGATCAACGATGATCAACATCCGCTACCACATCGTCTCGATCACGGCCGTGTTCT
>CAZCVS010000133.1:0-7821 GCA_964501845.1 uncultured Iamiaceae bacterium | reverse complement strand
ACGTGGTGGCCAGGCTGATCACCGACACGGTCTGCTCCGCCGCCGCGAGCTGATCCCGCGTTCCCGACAGGCTCCGGCCTGATCGGTTGTGCCTGCTGCCGGCCCCCTCGTGGGGCCGGCAGTGGCGCGTCTGGGAGGCTGTCGCCATGGCTCGCGTGCTCGTCGTCCACCACACGGTGTCGCCGCCGCTCGATGCGCTCCTGCGGGCGGCGGTCGACGGTGCCACCCGGCCGGAGCTTCCCGAGGTCGAGGTGGTGGTCCGCCCGGCGCTGACCGCTTCGCCGGTCGATGTGCTGGAGGCTGATGGCTACGTGCTGGGGACGCCAGCGAACCTCGGGTCCATGAGCGGGGCGCTCAAGCACTTCTTCGACACGATCTACTACCCGTGCCTGGAGGCGACCCAGCGGCGGCCGTGGGCCCTCTACGTCCACGGCAACAACGACGTCGACGGCGCGGTGCGCGACATCGACCGCATCGTCACCGGCCTCGGCTGGCGGTCGGTCGCGGCGCCGGTCCGGGTGATCGGATCGCCGCAGCAGGCCGATCTCGACGCGTGCTGGGAGTTGGGCGCCACCGTGGCGGCGTCGGTCGACGGCTGAGCAGCCCGACCGGCGAGGTCGGTGTGGGGCGTACCATCGCCGGGTGACCTCCGAGCTCGACGACCTGATCGACCACTCGGCCATCGACCGCCTCCAACGGGCCTACGCCGATGGGGTGAGCATGCGGGACTGGGACCAGGTGCGGGGCCTGTTCCTCCCGGACGCCGTCCTCTCGCTCGACCTCGTCACCCGGCCGGCGATGCAGCTCGACGGCCCCGAGGGGGTGACCGGCTTCGTATCCGCCGCGCTCGAGCGCTTCGCCTTCTTCCAGTTCGTGATCCTCAACAGCCACATCGAGCGGTCGGCCACGGACCCGCAGACGGCGACAGCGCGGATCCACATGTGCGAGCTGCGCCAGGACCACGGCGCTCACGAGCGGAACGACTCCTACGGCCTCTACCGCGACACCTACCGCAAGACGGACCAGGAGGGCTACGGCGGCTGGCGATTCGCCACCCGCCGGTACCGGTCCCTCGCCCGCTACCCAGCCGCTGAGGTCTTCCCGCTGACCTAGCCAGGGGCGTCAGGATGCGGGACCGTGCGCACATCGAGGCCGCGGATGCCGGCGAAGTCGCCGGGGTTGACGGTGTAGAGCGGCAGCCCGTTGGCGATCGCTGTGGCCGCGATCAGCGCGTCGAACCTCCTTGCGGTCGTCTTGCGGCCAGCCCGGCGCAGGTCTGCGCTCACGATTCCGAAGACCCGGGCTGCCGCTGCATCGAACGGAATCGGGTCATACGCGGCTTCTGCCTCCTGCAATCGCATCTGGCGCATCGCGCCTTCGCCGGGTGTCGCCGCGGTCAGCGGGCCGACGGAGAGCTCCGCGAGGGTGACGGCGCTGATGGCGGGAACAACGGGCAGCACGGATCGATCGCGTACGCGCTCGAAGTGGATCACGACGCTCGTGTCCAGCAGGCCTTCGTCGAGATCGTCGGGTGTCATAGCGACTGGTCGATGATCGAGTCGACGTCGGCGCGGAACTGCTCCGCATCGATCGGTGGAAGGTACTTCCACCGATCGAGGAGCGTGGCGGTGTCTGGTGCCCGTCTGCGAAGGGGGCGCAGTTCGGCGACCGGCTCACCGTCGCGGGTGACGATCAGGGTCTCGCCGGCGATGACACGGTCGATCACGGCTCCTCCCTGGTTTCGCAGTTCGCGGATCGTGACCTCGGCCATGCGCGGAGCGTATCACCCGTGAGACACATCGGCCCGGTGTGTGAGTGGTTCTGATGAGGTTTCATGTGTCCATCATGCAGACCCGTTGTGACAGTGGGGCCGCTGCGCACCCTTCGGGTCGGTCAGATCTTCGGGGTCGCGTCCAACGTCCAGCTCTGGCTACGGTGCCGCCGTGACGTATGTGCTGATCCATGGCGGCGGTTCCACCGGGCGGTTCTGGGACCGGGTCGTGCCGCTGCTCGATGCCCCGGCGCTCGCGGTGAACCTGCCGGGCCGCAACGGCAAGGACGGCGGCTTCGCCTCCACGACGGTCGACGACGAGGTCGCCTCGGTGCTGGCCGATGTGGCGGAGGCGGGCGCCGCCGACCCGATCGTGATCGTCGCCCACTCCTCGGGCGGCCTGCCGGTGCCGGGTGTGGTCGCCGGGCTGCGGGAGGCGGGTCGGACCATCGAGCGGATCGTGCTGAACGGCGCCCTGGTTCCGGCCGAGGGCGGGACCGGCTTGGACTGCATGAAGCCCCACCACCGTGAGGGACTGCTCTGGGCGGTGGCCGCGGCCGAGGAGGCGGGCGAGGTCATCACCATGCCGGGCGCACCCGAGGACCCCGAGACCATGCGGTCGGCCTACGGGGGCGACCCGCTCGGCGACGAGGACCTGGCGTTCGCCGTGGACCCGACACGCTGCGTGCCCGACGGCGTCCACCACTACTTCCAGCCGATCCACTGGTCCCAGGCCGCCGGGGTGCCCGTCACCTACGTCCTCAACGAGCGCGACCGCCCGGTCTCGACCTCGATGCAGGAGGTGATGGCCCGCCACATCGCCGACCTGGCCGAGGTGGTCCGCTACCCCGGCGGGCACTGCCCGGCGATCACCGACCCGGCGTGGCTGGCCGGCGTGATCAGGCGGCCGGTGTCGGGTGGCGCTGCTCGATCGTGACCAGCAGGGCGCGGCGGTCGTCGTCGGTGATGTCTCCTTTGGCGAAGGCGGCCTCGACACCGGCCACGAGCTCGGCCACGGTGGTGCGGCGCACGAGGAGGTCGGCACCGGCGGTCTCGGCCAGCTCGATGGGGAGGAACGCGAGGCGCACATACGGCGGGGGCAGTTCGCCCCCGGTGCGGACCAGCACGCCGCGGGTGGTGGTCTCGCCCGCGGCGTGCTCGGCCTGGAGCTGCCGGCGGAAGGCGTCGTGGTCGAACGGCTCGAGGGCGAGGGCGACAGGCTCGCCGCAGTCCGCGTGGCCGTGGGTGCGGACCTCGGCGACGATCGGCGCGTCGAGCAGGGTCGGGTCGAAGAGCGGGTGGTCGTCGTCGAGCAGGAGCTGCACGACGGTCCAGTGGTGGCCGTCGATCGTGCGGCTGGCGACGTCGACGCCGAGAACGCCGTGGGGGCCGGTCACCGCACTCTGGTCCTGGACCATGACCTGGGCGGGGCCGCCGGCGAGCGAGAGCGAGATGAGCTCCATCGCCGCGAGCCTACGTACGCGGCGTACCGTCGGGGGATGGCGACCGAAGACGACGTGCGGCGCATCGCGCTCGGACTCCCCGAGGTGATCGAGAAGCCCTGGTACAACACGCCCGGATTCCGGGTGAAGGACAAGGGCTTCCTGCGGATCCGCACCGAGGCCGAGGCCGAGGGCGGGCTCGTGGTGTTCACGTCCGACCTCGACGAGAAGGAGGCGCTGCTCGCGTCGGAGCCCGAGAAGTTCTTCACCACCCCGCACTACGACGGCTACCCGATCGTGCTGGTGCGCCTCGATGCGGTCGACGTGGACGAGCTGACCGAGCTCATCACCGACTCGTGGCTGGTCAAGGCCCCGCCGAAGGTTCGCAAGGACCACCCCGAGGTCGGCCGGGCGGGCTGACACCGTCGGACCGGCGTGACCGGGGCCGGGCCGTGACACACTTTCGGGCATGGGTCGCCTCCGGATCGCCAGCTGCCAGCTCAACACCCGGGTCGGCGCGCTCGACCACAACACCGCGGCGATCATCGACGCGCTGCACACCGCCGAGGAGGCGGGCTGCGACCTCGCCGTCTTCCCGGAGCTGGCCATCACCGGCTACCCACCCGAGGACCTGCTGCTGAAGCCGGGGTTCATCGCCGACAACAAGGCGGCGCTGGAGAAGGTGGCGGCCGAGACCCGCAGCTGCGTCGCGGTGGTCGGGTTCGTCGATGCCGGCCGCGACCTCTGGAACGCGGCGGCGATCTGCGCCCACGGCGAGGTCGTCGGGGTGTACCACAAGCGCGAGCTGCCCAACTACGCCGTGTTCGACGAGGCGCGCTACTTCGCCCGGGGCGCCGAGGCGGCGCAGCTGTGGTCCGTCGGCGGCATCAGCGTCGGGGTCAGCATCTGCGAAGACGCCTGGAACCCCGCCGGCCCCATCCTCGACCAGGCCGACAGCGGCGCCGAGCTCATCGTCAACCTGAACGCCTCGCCGTACGCCGAGGGGAAGCTCGCCCGGCGGGAGCGGATGATGGCGACCCGCGCCGCCGACGCCTCCTGTGCGCTGGTGTACGTGAACCAGGTCGGCGGCCAGGACGAGCTGGTGTTCGACGGCGGGTCGATGGTGTTCGACGCGGAGGGCACGCTCGTCGCCCGGTCGCCGCAGTTCGTCGAGGACGTGATGGTCGTCGACCTCGATGTGGAGCCGGTGTACCGCAAGCGCCTGCTCGACCCCCGAGGCCGCCCCACCGACCTGCTCCTCCCGATCGAGATGACGCGCGGCGAGGAGGTCGAGGCCACGGAGGTCCGGCGGAACTCGTCGGAGGCGCCGCTGCTGCCGGCGGCCATCGCCGATCACCTCGACCCGGATGAGGAGGTGTACCGGGCCCTCGTGGCCGGCACCCGTGACTACCTCGTGAAGAACGGGTTCACGGACGTCGTCATCGGCCTGTCGGGCGGCATCGACTCCACGCTCGTGGCCGCCATCGCCGTGGACGCCATCGGGGCGGACCGCGTCCACGGCGTGTCGATGCCGTCGCGCTACTCCAGCGGCCACTCCCGCGACGACGCCGCCCTGCTCGCCGAGAACCTCGGCATCGCCGACTACCGCACCATCCCGATCGAGCCCGGCCACGGCGCGCTGCTGGAGATGCTGGCCCCCTCGTTCGAGGGGCGCGAGGCGGACCTCACCGAGGAGAACCTGCAGAGCCGGCTTCGCGGGATGACGCTGATGGCGCTGTCGAACAAGTTCGGGTGGATCGTGCTGTCGACCGGGAACAAGTCCGAGGTCGCCGTCGGGTACGCCACGCTCTACGGCGACACCGTGGGCGGCTACGCGGTGCTGAAGGACGTGTACAAGACCCGGGTCTACGAGCTGTGCCGGTGGCGCAACACCCAAGGGCCGGCGCCGGTCATCCCTGAGGGGGTCATCACCAAGCCCCCTTCCGCCGAGCTGCGCCCCGACCAGCGCGACGATCAGTCCCTGCCGCCCTACGACGAGCTGGACCCGATCCTCGAGGGCTACATCGAGCACGACCGCACGGTCCCCGAGCTGATCGCACGCGGTCACGACGAAGCCACGGTGCGCCGCGT
Source organism: uncultured Iamiaceae bacterium (assembly GCA_964501845.1). Classification (GTDB taxonomy): domain Bacteria; phylum Actinomycetota; class Acidimicrobiia; order Acidimicrobiales; family Iamiaceae; genus Aquihabitans. The sequence continues at coordinate 2,517 of CAZCVS010000133.1, read as the reverse complement.
CACCCGGTTGGTCGACAACGCCGAGTACAAGCGCCGGCAGAGCCCTGTTGGCGTGAAGGTCACCGCCAAGGCCTTCGGCAAGGACCGCCGCCTCCCGATCACCAACGGCTACCGCTGATGGCTCCCGCCGAGCGGTCGCCGCAGCCGCGCTGACCCGGTGACCACCACCGCTGCGCCGGGACTGCCCTCGCGCGCCCGGGGACGCGCCGTGCTGGCGCTGGCCGGGTTCCTGTTCGGGTCGACGTTCCTGGTGGTGCAGGGGGCGGTGGACCGGGCCGCCGTGCTGCCGTTCCTCGCGGTGCGGTTCCTCATCGGGGCAGCGGTGCTGTGGCCGCTGGCCCGCCGCCAGTCGGCGACACCCGACGAGGCGCGCCACGGCGTGCTGGCGGGGCTGACGCTCCTCGCCGGGTTCATCCTCCAGACCACCGGCCTGCAGACCACGACCTCGGCGACCTCGGCGTTCATCACCTACCTGCTGGTGGTGATCGTGCCCCTCATCGGGGTGGCCCGGACGCGCATCGCGCCGCCCCTCAACGTGCTGGTCGGCGTGGTGCTGGCGGTCGCCGGGCTGTACCTGATGTCGGGCGGCGCGGACGGCATCGGCAAGGGGGAGCTGCTGACGGTGGGAGCGGCGTTCTTCTTCGCCCTGCACATCGTCGTGCTGGGCGAGGTGTCGGGGCACCACGACCCGATCCGCCTCACCATGTGGCAGGCGCTGACCGTGGGCGTCTGCTGCTTCTTCCCCGGGTTCTTCGCGCCGGGCGGCTACTCGTTCGATGCTGGCGTCTGGCTCGCGGCAGCGTTCTGCGGGGTGGGTGCGACCGCCGCCGCGTTCTGGTGCATGACGTGGGCGCAGCGCGTCGTCCCCGAGTCCCAGGCCGCGATCATCTTGCTGCTCGAGCCGGTGTCGGCCGGGGTGCTCGGCGCCCTGGCCGGTGAAGCACTCGGACTCGGTGGCGCGGCCGGGGCGGTGCTGATCCTGGTGTCGGTGCTGGTCGCCGAGCTGGGCGGCCGCAGCCGCCCCGCCGCGGTCGGCGCCGAGCTCGCCCTGGTCGTGGTCGACAACGATGCCGACGACCGTGTTGACGACAGCCCGGGCAGCGGCCAACCTCCACCGTCGTGACCGATCCCGCTGCCGACGCCGTGGTGACCCCGCCCGGGCTGCCGATCCTCGACGCGGCATCGTGGGTCGGGCGGGCGTGCTGGGCCGAGCTGCGCCTCCACGCCGTGCTCACCCACTGGCTCGCGGTCGAGACCGACCCCGAGGCCACCTCGGTGTTCTGGAGCGAGCGGGCCGACGCCGCCGAGCGGGCCGAGGCGTGGCACCACCGCCTGCCCGAGCTGCGGGAGCACCCTCGGTCGTCGTTCATCGCCGCTTCGTCCGAAGGGGTGGCCCGGATCTTCAACGGGCTGACCGTCCTCGACCAGCCCGATGACACCGAGCAGCGGCGCGGCGCCCTGTCGGCCGTGCTGCGCGGGTTGCGCCTCGGCTACCACGCGCACCAGGAGCACGCGGTGGGTCCGGCCGACGGCCCCACCGCCACCACGCTCAACGCCGCGCTCCGCTCCACCTTCGGCGTCGGCGGTGCCGACCCGGATCCGGCCTGGACCGCCGCCGTCGCCGAAGCAGGCGGCCTCCCGTAGAGCGCTCCGGGGTCAGTTCCCGCTCGTCGGGTTGCGAGCCTGCGAGCCACCCGGACGAGCGCCGCCGAACCGCCGAGCGCAGCGAGGCTTGGTTCGCCGGAACAGAGCATGGGCGCCGCAGGCGTCGAGGCAGTTCGAGACGCCGGAGGCGGATCAGGTGTTCTTGAGGCGGACGTAGCGGCGGTGGTCGGGCCGGTAGACCCACTCGCCCTCGCCGGCCTGGAAGACCTCGACCAGCGCGGGGAAGCGCTGGACCAGCTCGCCGAGCGCCATGGCCTCGGTGCTGGTGCCGTCGTCCGCGCCGCCGTCGTCGAAGAAGTCGGCCGGCTCGTCACCGGCGGTGATGCTCCAACCGCTGTCGGAGGCGTCCAGCGGTGTGTCGAACCCGGCCCAGCCGGGAGGGCCGGGCACGTCGCGCAGGCGGGTGCTGACCACGGCGCGGAGCTTCACGTCGAACGTGACTTCCTCGTTGCGCAGCGCGATTCCGGCGACGTGCTTGGCCTCGAACGCCACGACCGACGACGGTTCGAGCGACGTGATGACCTTGGGCCGGTTGGTGAGCCACCCCTCGTAGCCGTTGTCGGGCAGGGCGGTGCGCACCTCGACCCACATCCGCTCGGCGTTGGGCCCCGATGCCGGTGGAGGATCGAGCACGAAGACCAGCTTCACCATGTCGCCCGCTCGCAGCGCCTGGCGCTCCTCGGGGCTGGGGATGGGGAAGATGTCGGGAAACGCCTCGTGCTGCGCCTCGGCGTCGAGAAGGCCCCATTCAGCAGGCACGATCGGAGTCGCGGGGGCGGTGGAGGCGTCGTTCATGGAATCCGGATGTTTGGTGGTCTTGACCCGGTCGGTATCGTAAGGGAAGCCCGGATT
>CAZCVS010000132.1:0-7867 GCA_964501845.1 uncultured Iamiaceae bacterium | reverse complement strand
TCGCCCTGGCGTCGGCTTCGGCTACGCCGTGATGCCGAAGTCGATCGGGACGACGGCGCCGTTGATGGCGGCCGCCTCATCGGACGACAAGAAGGCGATGAGGGCCGCGGGCTCCTCCGCCTGCATCATCCGGTAGCCGGGGGCGGCGGTCTTCTTGATGAGGTCGAAGTCGATGCCCTCGGGGAACGTGACCGCGCTGGTCATGTTGGTCTCCACGCCGCCGGGAGCGACGGCGTTCGAGCGGATGCCGAGCTTCTGGTACTCCCAGGCGATGGCCCGGCTGAGCATGGCGACACCACCCTTCGAGGCCGCGTACCCGGGCATGTAGGCCTGGCCGAAGACGCCGGCGGACGACGCGACGGTGGTGATGGCGCCGCCGCCGTTGGCGAGCATCGACGGGATGACGGCCCGGGCCATCAGGTAGGGCCCCTTGAGGTTCACGGCGATCTGGAGGTCGAAGTCCTCGACGCTCGACTCGTGGAAGACGCCGAACCGCAGCACCCCGGCCACGTTGGCCAGGATCCGGGTCGGTCCGAAGTCGCCCTCGATCGTGGCGACGGCCTTGGCCACGCTCTCGGGATCGCTGACGTCGACGGTGGTGGCGACGGCCTGCCCGCCGGCGGCGAGGATCTCCGCGGCGGTCTCGTGGACGGTGTCGGCCATGTCGAGGCAGCCGACCGCCGCGCCGTCGGCGGCGAGCCGCAGCGCCGTGGCCTTGCCGATGCCCGAGGCGGCGCCGGTCACCAGTGCGGTGCGTCCATCGAAGCGAGAAGGTGTCGTCATGCCGGGGACCCTAGAGCGAAAACGAGAACACGTTCTCGTCTCGGGTCGGGCGGTGTGCCGGTTCTTGTCGTCGTTCGGCGCCGTCCTGGAGCATGACGACGACGAGAACTGAGCGGTCGGTCGTGGTCGGGGCGTGGGAGCATCGGTGGATGGCCGATGACGACCTGCCCGTCTCCCGCGGGGTGCGCATCCCCCGGCGGGAGCTGGAGGTCACGTTCCGCGCGTCCGGCGGGCCCGGTGGCCAGCATGCCAACAAGACGGCCACGCGGGTCGAGCTGGTCTTCGATGTGGAGCACTCGACCGCCCTGCTCCCGGTCCAGCGGGAGCGGGTGATGGGCAAGCTCGGGCCGGTCGTGCGGATCGTGGTCGACGATGAGCGCAGCCAGCTGCGCAACCGGGCCATCGCCGAGGAGCGACTCGTCGCCCGCCTGAGCCAGGCGCTCCACGTGGAGGCGCCGCGGCGCAAGACCAAACCGTCCCGGGGCGCCAAGGAGCGCCGCCTCCAGGGCAAGAAGCAGCGGTCCGAGACCAAGGCGAACCGCCGCAAGCCCACCACCGAGCACTGAACGGCCCCATCCTGGGGCTCCATCGAGGTGCTCCAGCAAATGAGAACGTGTTCTAGTACGGTGCGCCGGACCGAGGCAGGCTTCTAGGGGGAAGCGTTTGACGGTCGACAGGGGAAGCGACGCCCTCGATCTCCACGAGATCGGGGTGAGGTTCGGCGGGATCGCCGCGCTCGACGACGCCTCGCTCCGGGTCGGATCGGGCGAGATCTGCGGCCTCATCGGTGCCAACGGCGCCGGCAAGACGACCCTGTTCGACGTGATCTCGGGTGTCCGGCGCCCCGACCGGGGCCGGGTGCGCCTCGCGGGCGTGGACGTCACGACCTGGTCCGCCCACCGCCGGGCCCGGGCGGGGCTGCGGCGCACGTTCCAGCGGGTGCAGCTGTTCGGCTGGCTGACCGTGGAGGAGAACCTCCTCGTCGCCACCGAGTGGCGCGGCGGCGGAGGCGGGGTGATCGGCGATCTCGCCGCCGTGCCCGGACGACGGCGACGAGAGGCCGAGCGCCGTGCCCGCGCCGACGATGTGCTCGAGCGCTGCGGTCTGGTGGAGCTCCGCCACGAACCGGCCGCCCGGCTCCCCATCGGCCAGGCCCGCCTGGTGGAGCTGGGACGGGCCCTCGTCGACCAGCCGAGCGTCCTGCTGCTCGACGAGCCGGCCTCGGGCCTCGACGCGACGGAGGCTGCACGCTTCGGGTCCGTGGTCCGAGCGCTGCGCGACGACGAGGGCACCTCGGTGCTGCTCGTCGAGCACGACGTCGGCTTCGTCATGGAGCACTGCGACCGCGTGGTCGTCTTGCACCTCGGTCGCGTGCTCGCCGAAGGCCCACCCGACGCCATCCGCGACGACCCCGCAGTGCGCGAGGCCTACCTCGGCGTCGCTGCACCCACCTGATCCATCTCATCCACCCAATCCCGAACCAACCGGAGGTTCCCCCCGTGCCCGCACTCCCCACCCGCCGACTCGCCACCGCGCTGATGGCGGCATCGCTGCTCGCGCTCGCCGCCTGTTCCGACAGCGTGTCCGACGACGGACCGGCCGCCTCGTCGAAGAAGGACGGGGGTGGCGACGCCGAGACCGCTACCACCCGCGGCATCACCGATGACTCGATCACGGTCGGCGGCTCGGTCTACGCGCCGTTCTTCGGCGACGCCGCCATCGGGGTGGAGGCCCGCCTCAAGGTCGCCAACGACGCCGGTGGCGTGCACGGTCGCACCATCGAGTTCGTCGGGGCCGAGGACAGCAACAACGAGCCGGCCAAGGACCTCGACATCATCCGCAAGCTGGTGGAGCAGGAGAAGGTGTTCGCCGTGCTGCCGATGATGAGCGGCCAGCCCGGCGCCGGCGACTACATCGTCGAGGAGGACATCCCGGCGTTCGGCTACGGCACCAACCCGGCGTTCTGCGAGAACGAGGTGGCGTTCGGCATCACCGGCTGCGTGACGCATCCGTCCTTCACCGTGGGCTCGAACGCACTGGGCACCCTCCTCCTCGAGCACTTCGACGGCGACACCGACAAGACGGTCGCGTTCATCGGCGAGGACAACGACGCGGCTCGTGGCGGGATCGCCCTCCTGACCGCCTCGGCCGAGGACAAGGGCTACGAGGTCGTGTACGGCGAAGCCGTGCTCCCCGCTCCGCCCGAGGTGCTCGGTGACGCCAGCCCGTTCGTCACGGATCTGCTCACCGCCGATGACGGCGAGGCGCCCGATGTGATCTACCTCCAGGCCACGCTGTCGGGCACCAAGCTGGCGGCGGCCCTCCAAGCCGCCGACTACGAGGGGATGATCATCACCCCCTCCTACAGCCCGCTGCTGCTCGGCCAGGACGGCTACAACGATGTGTACGTGAACACGCAGTTCGGCATGGACCCCGCGGTCGAGGCCAACAAGGAGATGCTCGAGGCCGTGCAGGCGATCGATCCCGACGCCGAGCTCAGCTTGGCCCTCGTCGCCGGCTACTGGTCGGCGGACATGTTCATCAAGGCGCTGGAGGAGACGGGTGAGGACCTGACGGTCGAGTCCTTCTTCGAGACGCTCAACGGTGGCGACTTCACCTACGAGATGGAGGGTGCCGTCGGCCCGTCCACCTGGCCGGCGAACCACGACCAGGTGGTGCCGTGCGCGGCGATGACGCTCGTGGAGAACAACGAGTTCGTGCCCAACATCCCGCTCACCTGCGGCGAGAACATCACGGTCGACTGACGTTGACCGTGCCTGCGGGGCAGAGGCCCGCGCCGTGATCGAGTTCTGGAGCCTGGTCCTGGCTGGTGCCGTGGCCGGGAGCCTCTACGCGATCCTCGCGTCCGGTCTGGTCCTCACCTACCAGACCTCGGGGATCTTCAACGTCGGTCACGGCGCGGTCGCCTTCGTCACCGCGCTCGTCTACTACCTGCTCCACCAGCCCACCTCGGAGGGCGGGCTGGGTCTGCCCATCGTCCCGTCGTTCGTGCTGTCGGTGCTCGTGTTCGCGCCACTGCTGGGCATCGGCCTCGACGCCCTGCTGTTCCGGCGGTTGGCCCACGCGCCCGAGACGGCGCGCCTCGTCGGGACGATCGGCCTGCTCATCGCCCTCCCCGCCGGCGCGCTGCTGCTGCTGGAGGCCGCCGAGCTCTTCCTGGGTCTCGATCTGCCCCGGCTCGGCGGTGAGGGCGGCGTGCGGCCGCCAGGGATCGGGCCCGTGCCGGCGACGACCTACTCGATCACCCGGGGCGTGGCCGTGAACTCGGACCAGCTGGCCGTGCTGCTCGCTGCTGCCGTCAGCGCCGCGGGCCTGTGGTTCCTGCTGCGCCACACGCGGCTCGGGCTCGAGACGCGGGCGGGGGTCGACCGGCCCGAGCTCGCCCGCATGCGCGGCATCGACACGGACCGCTCCTCGCGGATCGTCTGGGCGCTGACCTCGATGCTCGCGGGGCTGGCGGGCGTGCTCATCGCGCCGCTGTTCGACCTGTCGGCGATCACCTTCCACGTCGTCGTGCTCGCCTCGTTCGCGGCGGCCGTCGCGGCGCGGCTGCGGTCGGTCCCGATCGCCTTTGCTGCCGGCCTGGCCCTCGGGATCACCCAGAACCTGGTCCACGGCTACGCGCCGTCGGTGCTGACCGGCCTCTCCGGCTTCCGCAGCGCGGTGCCCTTCCTGATCCTCTTCGTCCTGCTGTTCTTCGTGAAGGACCGAGGCCGCGAGGCCGGGTCCATCGCCGAGGACGCCCCGCCACCGGACCCCCGCTCCGACCTGTCGCCGTGGCGTCGGCGGGCACCGTGGATCATCGCGGGGATCGCCCTGCTCGGGTACGCGTGGTTCGTGGCCGACCCGTACTGGGGCGGCATCGTCAACCGCGGCCTGGTCCTGGCCCTCGTGTTCTTGTCGTTCGTGGTCGTCACCGGGCTGGGCGGGATGATCAACCTGGCACAGGCCGCCTTCGTGACCATCGGCGGGTTCACCGCGGGGTGGCTGGTCAACCACCAGTGGCCCACGACGGTGCCGGTCCTCATGGAGAACGGGCGCTTCCAGTTCTGGGTCGCGGCGCTGGTGGCGATCGGTGTCGCCGCGCTGGTCGGCCTCTTGGTCGCGCTCCCGTCGCTGCGCCTCGGCGGGCTCACGCTCGCACTCGCCACGTTGGCGCTGGCGTTCATCGGCGATCGCCTGGTGTTCCAGCTCGAGGGGGTGCGCAACGGGTCTCGGGGCTGGTCGGTGCCCAAGCCGGCCTACGGCCCCATCGACCTGGGCGAGCCCGCCATCATGACCACGGTCCTGCTCGTCGTGGTGGTCCTGGTGGTGGGGGTCGCCGGCAACCTCCAGCGCTCCGCCACCGGTCGGGCCATCTTGGCCGTGCGCTCGTCCGCCGTCGCCGCGGCCACCTCCGGTGTGGCACCGGTGCGCACCAAGCTGGTGCTCTTCGCCGTCTCCGCCGCGCTCGCCGGCCTGGCCGGCGCCCTGTTCGCCCTGGTGAACAGCCCGATGACCAACACGAGCGCGCCGCCGCTGCTCGGCCTGGTGTGGCTCGCCGTCGCCGTCACGTTCGGCATCCGGCGCCCCGGCGGTGCGGTGGTGGCGGGCCTCGTCTACGCCGCGTTCCCCGTGGTGCTCAACGGCGTCGGCCACACCTGGTCGGGCGCGCCGTGGTCATGGCTCCCGGGCAGCGTGCGGGAGCTGGTGGCCAGCGTCGAGCTGGCGGCCCTCCTCTTCGGCATCGGTGCGGTCGGTCTGGCCCGGGAGCCCGACGGGGTCCTCGCCGAGGTCGGCATCGCCATGCGCGCCCGGCGGATGAGCCGTCGGCCGTCGGAGTCGGAGGAGGTTCCCGCCGAGGTGTCGACGGGCGAGGCGTCGACGGGCGAGGTCGTCGCGCCGGAGCCGGTCGCTCCGCCGGCCGCGGCCGCGGCACCTGCTCCTGCTCCTGCGCCCTCGGAGGATCTGGTGCTGGAGCTCCGGGGGATCGAAGCCGGCTACGGCGAAGTCGAGGTGCTGCACGGCGTGGACCTCGGAGTCCCCCGGGGCTCCGTCGTCGCGGTGCTGGGTGCCAACGGCGCCGGGAAGTCGACGCTGTGCGCGGTGGCCGCCGGGACCGTCGCCGCGACCGCCGGGTCGATCCACCTCGCTGGGAGCGACGTGACCGGAACGTCGGCTTATCAGCGAGCCCGCTCCGGACTGGTGCTGGCCCCCGAGGCGCGGGGCATCTTCCCGGGACTGAGCGTCGACGACAACCTGGCGGTCCGGCTCCGCACGGAGTCCGCCCGTCAGGCCGCTCGCGATCGCTTCCCGATCCTGGGCGAGCGGCGGGGCCAACTCGCCGGCCTCCTCTCCGGCGGCGAGCAGCAGCAGCTGGCGATGGCGGTGGCCCTCGCCGATCCGCCCACCGTGTTCATCGCCGATGAGCCGTCGCTCGGCCTGGCGCCGATGGCGGTGACCACCGTGCTCGACGCCCTGGCCGAGCTGCGCGACCTCGGGTGCGCGCTCGTGCTCGTCGAGGAGCAGGCCGGCGGGGTGCTCTCGCTCGCCGACCACGTCGTGATCATGGACCTGGGCCGGGTCTCCTGGTCGGGACCGGCCGATGAGGTCGACCTGGCCCAGCTGACCGCGGCCTACCTCGGCGAGCCGGTCTGACCGACCGAGCGACGACGAGGCGTCAGATCCAGGGCCGTCCCAACGCGTCGCAGGCGACGACGACGGCTTCGCTGTCCCCCTCGATCGGCTGGAGATCGACCAGGTGCAGGTCCGTCACTCGGCCGGAGCCGGGGGAGCACCAGATGCCGCAGGTGGTCCAGTCCGGCTCGTAGAACGACCACCAAGAGATGCCCGCCCAGCGGCCCTCGTCGAAGGCTGCTGCGGCCCACGCCTGGGTGGTCCCCCGATCGCGGGTGACCACCCTCGACGGCCCGACCCCACGGCGGACGAGCGTGGGCGCATCATCGAGGTCGAGGATCGGGTGCTGGCCGGGAAGCTCGAACGTGGCGAGCTGGCGGGTGAACCCCTTGGGGTGCTCGACGCGGTGCGGACCCCACCGGGGGAACGTGCCGAACGCCTCGGCCACGGCGCACGGTGCCGACGTCGAGAGGTAGAGCGTGTCGTAGCGGTCCGGGTTGTCGATCCGGTTGCCGCCGAGCGACGGAGGAACGAAGCCGGGGTGGTACTCGGTCCCGGGTCTCGCGGCTGGGTCGACCGGAGCGACGCGGTAGAGGCGCACTCCTCAGACCGACGCCCCGACCTCGATCGCCTGGATGGCGGGCTCGAGCCGGTGCAGGCCGAAGTGGGTGAACACCGTGGCCGGGGTGGAGCCGGCCAGGTGCGGGTTGGACCCCGCGAACCACTCCTGCGCCTGGTGAGCCGTCAGCTCCTCGGCGAGCCGCGACGTGACGTAGTCGAGCTCGATGATCTGTCGAGTTGCTTCCAGAGACGGCTTGTCCTTCCCCGCTCGCCAGCGGCTGGGCTGGGACTTGGACACGCCGAGCAGGGTGGCGAGGCCGGTCACGCCGTAGGTGTCGACGAGGCGGAGGATCTTGGGCTGGAGGTCGTTGGTGAAGCCGGCCTCGCTGACCTTCACCTCGGCCGGCCTCGGCGCGCCAGCCCGGGGAGCAGGGCGGGCACGAGGGCGAGTGCGGGCTGCCGGGCGGTTCGTCGCGATGGCCATGGAGCCAATCGTACCCCGACGCTCGGCGCATGCCCAACGAATACCGTTGAGTAGCGGACGGTCACCGCCGCGCTCAGACCGTCAGGCCGCCGGTGGGGCGAGGAGGTCGGGGCGGTGCTCGCGGATGGCGTCGGCGAGCTTGCCGGCGGGCCACTTGGGGGCGAAGTCGTCGATGGGGATGATGCGGTCCCAGCCCCGCTGCTGGACCTGGGCCCGGGTCGCAGCGGTGTGCGCCCAGCGCAGCGCGCCCTTCTTCAACACGATGGCCTGGGTCTTGCCCGAGGGGAGGGTGGCCTCGCCGATGCGGTCCAGGTCGGCCCACGCGGCGCGCAGTACGAACGTGCCGGCCTCGTACTGGAGGCCGTTGGCGTCGACCTTCAGGGAGATGGTGCGCTGCTGGCC
>CAZCVS010000131.1:0-7958 GCA_964501845.1 uncultured Iamiaceae bacterium | reverse complement strand
CCTGGCGGCCCTTGCGGACCAGCTGCTGGATGGTGGGCACGAACGAACCTCTCGATGACTTCGGTGGTGGCTCCCGCATGACGACATCCGTCACTGAGCCGAGTTGCCATGCTAGAGGGGGACCTGCGCCATGAGCAAAAGTGCCGGTCGCGCCCACGGGTGCGTCCACCCGAGCCGGTCAGATCGCCCCGGGGCCGAGGTCCAAGAAGCGCTTGTCGAGGTCGATGTCCCAGGTCGTGGGCTCGGCCAGGAGGGCGGCGAAACACTGCGCGCTGTCCCCTCGGCCGAAGTGCTCCGGTGAGGGGGTCCGCTCCAGGGCCAGCGCGGCCTCCAGGGCGGCCTCGATCTCCTCCCGGCTACCGCCGCAGGAGACGATCGATGGGTGGTGGAACCGGTCGCGCTGGCGAGTGCCGATGTTGACGGTGGGCACGCCGTAGAGGGGCGCTTCGCGGATCCCGGCGCTGGAGTTGCCGACCACGACCTCGGCCCCGTGCAGGAGGGTGAGGAACGCCTCGAAGCGCACCGACGGGAAGATCCGCAGGTCAGCGTCGCTCTGAACGGCGGCGTAGACATCGAGGATGGCGTCGCTCCCCGGGTCGTTGTTGGGGTAGATGACCACGGCCGGCAGCCCCGTGCCGCGCACGGCGTCCAGCAAGGCCCGCGCGGTCGCCCCCACCACGTCGGGCGGCTCGGTGGTCACGCCGTGGAACAGCACCACCGCGTAGCGGTCGAACTCGATCTCGTAGGCGCGCCTCGCCTCGTCGAGCGAGGGCAGGTCCTCGGACAGCATGGCGTCGATGTCCGGCGAGCCGATCACCCGGATGGTGGCCGGGTCCTCCCCCAACTGCTCCACCCGCCGGGCCGCGTCGTCGTTGGCCACCAGGTGCAAGTGGGACAGCTTCGAGATGGCGTGGCGCAGGATCCCGTCGATGGTGCCCGAGCGCTCGCCGCCCTCGACGTGGGCCACCGGGATCCGGCGCAGCGACCCGAACGACGCGCCGGCGAGCGCTTCGACCCGGTCGCCGTGGACCACGAGGAGGTCGGGTGCTCCCTCCTGCTCCACCAGCCGTCCGAGCGCGATGACGGTGTCGGCGAGGGTGGTGTCCATGCTGGCCCCCTCGGCCTGGTTGGCGAACTCCAGGACCCGGATCGACTCGGGCAGCCGCCGCACTTCGAGCACGGTGAAGCCGTAGCGGTCGAGCAGGTGCATCCCGGTGGCCACAACGGTCACGTCGACGTCGTCGAGCGCGTCCGCGGCGAGGATCAGCGACTTCAGCTTCCCGAAGTCGGCCCGGGTCCCGGTCAGGAACCAGAGCTGCCGGCCGGTCGGCGCCCCCGCGGCGGCATCAGCCGACATCGGTCCACGAGACTTGGTGGCCGACGGGCAGATCCGTGGTCGCGATCGCGCCGAGGACCTCTGGCAGGCGGGCAGCGGGTATCTCCCCGTCGCCGGGGCGCTTCACCCAGGTGTTGGACCGGTCGAACGCGGCACCGGCCGCCACCGGGGCGATGGTCACCACCGAGGCGAAGGCGAAGTCGATGGTCACCTGCTCCTCGTCGAGCACGGTCTTGCCGCCACCGAGCGCCTGGTGGATCTCCCGTGAGCCCATGATCAGGTCGGCCAGCGCTGGCGGATCCATCGACACCTCGATGTCCGGGCCGGGCCAGCTCGTGTCCGAGGTGAAGTGGCGCTCGAGGATCGAGGCGCCGAGGGCGACCGCTGCGAGGCAGGTGTAGTTGTTGAGCGTGTGGTCCGAGAGCCCGATCACCGCATCGGGGAACGCCTCCCGCAGCTCAGCGATGGCCCCGAGCCGCACGAGCGAGGGCGGCGTCGGGTACACGCTGGTGCAGTGCAGGAGCGCGAACGGCACGCCGTGCGAGCGCAGCAGGTCGACCGTGGGCCGGAGCCCGGGGGTGTCGTGCATGCCGGTGGAGACGATCATGGGCTTGCCGAACCCGGCGATGTGGTCGAGCAGGGGCAGGTTCGAGCACTCGCCCGACCCGATCTTGTAGGCGGCCACGCCCAGCGCCTCCAGCTGATCGGCGGCCTCCCGACTGAACGGCGTCGACAGGAACGCCATCCCGAGCTCCTCGGCCTCGGCCTTGAGCGCCCGCTCGTCCTCCTCACGCAACACGGCCTCGCTGATGATGTCCCAGATGGAGCGGGTCTCGTTGCCCGGCACGACGTCGTTCGGCACCATCTCAGCGGCCGGGATGTGGGTCTGGAACTTCACGATCTCTGCCCCGGCGCCGGCGGCGTCGCGGACCATCCGCCGGGCCTTCTCCATGCTCCCGACGTGGTTGATGCCGATCTCGGGCACGACCAGCGGCAGGTGGCCGAGGCCGACCGGGCGGCCGGCGAGCTCGATGACGGGGTGGGCGCTCACCACGCCGTCCAGCCGCCGTCGACGACCAGGTTGTGGCCGGTCACGTAGCGCGACAGATCGCTCACCAGGTACACGATCGCCCCCTTGTAGTCCTCCTCGACGGCCATCCGGGCCAGCGGGGTGCGTTCACGGTACGCCTCGACGAACGACGCCGGCTGCCCCCGCTCGACGCCACCGGGACTCAGGGTGTTGACCCGGACCCCGGGGGCGAGCGTGGTGGCCAGCCAGCGGCTGAGCTGGATGATCCCGCCCTTGGAGGCGGCGTACCCGGCTGCGTTGCCCATGCCGGTGCCGTCGTAGATCCGCCAGTCCGGCCCGACCACCCCATAGGTCGAGCCGACCAGCACCAGGGCGCCGTGGCCGCTGGCCTCCAGCGCCGGCGCGCACTCCCGGGCCAGCACGAACGCGGCGGTGAGGTTGACCTCCATCGCCCGGCGCCACGTCTCGGAGCCCTGGCGGGCGAACTCAGTGGTCCAGCCGGGCAAGGGCTCCGCGCTCACCAGCGCCGCCAGCTGAACCAGGCCGTCGATGCGCCCGAGGTCCTCCAGGACCCGCGGCGCGATCGCCAGCACCTCGGCCTCCTGCTCCAGGTCAGCGGCCAGGCCCGTGGCGGCGCCGCCCTCGGCGGTGATCTCGGCGGCGACCGTGTCGCAGGCCGCCTGGTCGCGGTCGACGACCACGACGTGGGCGCCCTGCTCAGCCAGACCGGCGCACGCCACCTGACCGATGAACCCGGCGCCACCGGTGACGATGACGACGCGGCCGTCGAGGCGGGCCAGCTCGTCGAAGCGGCGGTGCGGATGGGGCTGGTCGGGTGCGGTCACGCGAGGTCCTCTTCCAAACCGTGGATCGCCCGGGCGAGCGCCAGGTCGAACGGGGTGTCGATGTCGATGGCGGTGGCGGGGTCCACCTCGACCGCCCGGACCTCGCCGTCGTAGAGCGAGGTCGACTGCAGCACGAACCGGGGCACGGTCACGAACGCGACCGTCCCGACGTCGTACACCTCGGGTGCGTCCTGGCGTCGGTGGATGCGCTGTTCGGGCTCGTTGACGAGCCGGGCCCGGCCGGCACCGTCGAGGGTGACCATGTTGAACCAGGGGTTGCGGCGGGCGGCGGTGACCGTCAGCACCACGTCGACGCCAGGCTCGGCCGAGAGGTCGATGCAGCGCTCGAGGTCGGAGACCCGGCGCAGCGGCGCGGTGACCGGGACCACGAGCAGGCGGTCGGGCAGCTCCCCGCGCTCGTCGAGCCACGTGAGGAGGTGCTGCCACGCATCCCACTCCCGCGCATCGGCGGTGGCGAGGGCGGCGGGTCGCAGCCACGGCACCTCAGCACCCGCCACCGCCGCCGCGTCGGCGATGTCCTGGTCATCGGTGCTGATGATCACCCGGTCGATCCCGGCGCAGGCGAATGCGTCGTCCACGGCGCGGGCCACAAGGCTCCGGCCCCCGATCTCCTGGAGGTTCTTTCCCGGGACTCCCTGCGATCCCCCGCGGGCGAACACCGCGGCGATGACGTCCATCAGCGCACGCCTCCGGCGAGGTCCGAGACTCCGACGACCTCGACCGGTCTCCCGCTCGCGGCGCTGGCGCGGGCGGCATCGATCACGGCGAGAACGGCCCGACCGTCGTCCACCCCGCACACGGGCACCGCTCGACCCGCGGCCGCCTCCAGCGCGTGCCGTACGAGGCAGAGCTCGGCCCGATCCCGTCCGCCGGGCTCGACGCGGTCGTCGACCGGAGCGCCGCCGCCCACGGCCGTGACGGTGCCCGCCAGCAGGTCGGCGCCGATGGCGATCCCGGCTCCCTCGGCCCGCCAGGTGCGGAACGGTGGGTCGCTCACCATGTCGAGGTGCACGCGGCCGGTGGCGCCCGAGGCCAGCTCGATGTCGAGGTCGGCCACGGTCTCGACCAGCCCGTCGGTGGGCGCGCCGTCGTGGCGCAGGCGAGCGTCGACGGCGACGACCGGCCCGAACACGGCCAGGACGGCATCGATCTCGTGGCTGAGCTCCAGCAGCACGCCCCCGCCGAGCTCTTGACGAGTCGAGACGGACGTCTCGGCGGGGATCGATGTCCGCCACGACGCCACGTGCTGGCCGACGCGGAGCTCGAACGACCCGGGTGTCGGGAGCCGCTCGGCGACGAGCGCCGCGAACCGGGTCGCCACGTCGTCGAAGCGCAGGTGGTAGCCCACGACCACGGGCCGCGAGGCCGCGTCGGCCGCCACGGCCAGGGCATGGGCGTCGGCGCTGCTGGCGGCAAGGGGCTTCTCCACCAGCACGGCCGCACCCGCGCGCAGCAGCGTGGCCGCATCGGTGGCGTGGGTGGTGGCCGGGCCGGCCACCACAGCCAGGACGGGCGAGAGCGCCGCGGCCTCGTCGACGGTGGCAACGAACTCGGCGCCGAGCGCCACCAGGTCGTCCACTGGCTGGGTGCTGGCGGCCCGCCGCACCACCACGAGCCGGTGATCGGGGAGCAGCAGACGAAGGGTGGTGGCGTGGCGGCGGCCGGCGCTGCCCGACCCCACCACGACGCACACCGGCGGCCCCGCGTCTGTGCTCATGCTCCCCCTCGGCGCGTTGCCGACTCCATGGTCGGTGCCACGCTACCCGGGTCCCGTCATCGGCCGAGGACCTCCCCGGCGGTGCCCACGGTCCCCGGATCCGACCAGACCCCGACGGTGGTGCGTACGGTCTTGACCGATGCCCGCTGCCCGACCTCGCGTCGCGATCCTGCTGACCTACGGCCTCTCGGTGCGCTACCTCGTCCCGACCGGGCTGCTTGCCCAGTTGGCCGACGTGTGCGACCCGGTCGTGGCCGTGGCGTGGGACGACACCCAGCTCGCCGCCCGGATCGAGCAGGCCGGCGCGACCGCTGCTCGGCTCCCCCACCCTCGGCAAGACCACGAGTTCCGCCGGATCGAGCGCCTGCTGCAACCCCCGTTCGAACGGCGCCTCGCCAGCCCCACCACCGGCATCAGCCGCCGTTGGCGCCGGCGGACGCAACCCCTCTGGACTCGACCGCTCACGTGGATGCGCCAGGTGCGGGACCGGTGGACGACGAAGCGCCCGGGGGCGGAGGAGCAGCTGTTGGCCGAGGAGGCCGCCGGACTCGAGGCCCGCACCAACATCGACGAGTTCGAGGACTGGCTCGATGACCACCGCATCGACGCCGTCTTGTCGCTGACGCCCTACCACCAGGACGACCAGTTCCTCCTGTGGGCTGCCCGGCGACGGGGACTCCCGACGCTGAGCGCCATCATCTCGTTCGACAACCCGACCACGCGGGGCCGGCTCCCGGTGGTCGGCGACCGCGCCCTGGTCTGGAACCGCACCAACCAGCAACAGCTCCTCCGGGCCTACCCGGAGCTGCAGCCCGACCAGATCCGGATCACGGGTGCACCGCAGTTCGACCTGCATCACGATCCGGCCCGGGTCACCAGCGAGACGGCGTGGCGCGAGCAGCTCGGGCTCCCGCCCGACCGTCCGGTGATCCTCTACGGCGCCGGGCCAGAGCTGATCCTGCCGGACGAGAAGGCGCTGGTCCGGGCGATCGACGCGGCGATCGGTGCCGGACGGATCCCGGGTCGGCCGATCGTGGTCGTGCGCGGCCACCCCGCCGACCCCATCGACCGGTGGCATGCCACGGGCGACCTCGACCACGTCGTGGTGTCGCCAGGGTGGGGACAAGCCGACGGCGGGCTCGCGTGGCCGAGCGACGACGAGATCGACCTGCAGATGTCCACCCTCGCCCATGCGGCCGTGCATGTGAACGTCTGCTCCAGCATGGCGATCGACGGCGCCGCCTTCGACCGCCCGGTCATCACGCCGACGTTCGCCTCCCGAGCGCGACGCTCCCGGCGCCGGATCCGGTCCCTGTACCGCCAGGAGCACTGGCAGCCCATCGCCGCGTCCGGCGGGACCACGGCGGCGGCCGACATCCCCGCGCTCGAAGCCGCCATCGGCCGTCACCTCGCTGACCCCCAGCTCGGCGCCGAAGGCCGGCGGCGGCTCCTGGCCGTGATGTTGACCACCGACGACGGCCGCGCCTCGGAGCGGGTCGCCGCCGAGCTCGCCGCGTTCCTCCGGGATGCCGGACTGCTCGACTGAGCTCCATGGCCCGTCCGCGTCGGAGGCATCAGGGCGCGTTGCGACCGCCTCCGGGAGCCTGGGCCACGTGTTGCGAAAGGCGCCCAGCGGGCGCCTTTCGCAGCACGGGTTCGACCGACCAGACTCAGCCGACCAGCGTCAGCTCTCCGCAGGCGTCGGCAGGTCGATGACCTCGGCCACGGGGGCATCGGCCTGCTCGGCGACCACGTTGGCCAGCCACTCGCTGTCGTCGATCTGCTCGCCGTCGGACGAGTAGAACGCCATGGGCTGGTAGTCCGGCGCGTGGGTCTCGATGTCCCGGTAGATGTGCTTGCCGGTACCGGCCGGGATGAGCTTGCCGATGATGATGTTCTCCTTCAGACCCACGAGGGAGTCCGAGCGGGAGTCGATGGCCGCCTCGGTGAGCACCCGCGTCGTCTCCTGGAACGAGGCTGCCGAGATGAACGAGTCGGTGGCCAGCGAGGCCTTGGTGATGCCCATCAGCTCCACGCGGCCCTCGGCGGGACGCTTGCCCTCTTCGACGAGGAGCTTGTTGGCATCGGCGAACGCCTTCTGGTCGACGCGCTCCCCCGGGAGGAAGTCCGAGTCGTTGGTCTCGAGGACCGTGACCCGGCGGGTCATCTGGCGCACGATGAGCTCGATGTGCTTGTCGTGGATCGACACGCCCTGCTCGCGGTACACCTTCTGGACCTCGGCCACGAGGTAGCTCTGGGTCTCCCGGACGCCGCGGATCTCGAGGAGCTCCTTGGGGTCGCGGGCGCCTTCGACCAGCGCGTCGCCGGCCTCGACCTCGTCACCGTCGTTGACCTCGAGACGGGCCAGCGAGGGGACCGTGTAGGTGTCCTCGGTGCCGTCGTCGCCGACGATGGTGATGACGCGGCCCTTGCCCTCGTCCTCGCCGATGCGGACCACACCGGTGATGCGGGCCAGGGTGGCCTTGCCCTTGGGCGAGCGAGCCTCGAAGAGCTCGACCACGCGGGGCAGACCGCCGGCGATGTCGGAGCCGGCGATGCCGCCGGTGTGGAAGGTCCGCATGGTGAGCTGGGTGCCGGGCTCGCCGATGGACTGGGCGGCGATGACGCCGACGGCCTCGCCGACCTCGATGTCCTTGCCGGTGGCCAGCGACATGCCGTAGCTGGCGGCGGAGATGCCGGCCACGGAGTCATCGGTCAGCGGCGAGAGCACGCGGACCCGGGTCACCGTCTCGTCGTCGCGGAGGTGCTCCATGATGGGCTCGTTGACGATGGTGCCCTTGGGGTACACGGTGCCGTCGGCGCAGGTGACGTCGTTGGCGAGCGTGCGGCTGTAGAGCGTGGTCTCGATGTAGGACCGCTTGTTGGCGGTGTCCGGGTGGATGTTCTCCAGCCAGATGCCGCGGATGGGCGAACCGGTGGCCTCGGCCTTCTCGAACGGATCCTCGTCGTTGATGATCAGTTCCTGAGCCACGTCGACGAGGCGACGGG
>CAZCVS010000130.1:0-7979 GCA_964501845.1 uncultured Iamiaceae bacterium | reverse complement strand
AGGTCGATGTGCTGCTCATCTCGCCCGAGCGGCTCAACAACCCTCGGTTCCGCACCGACGTCTTGCCGTCGCTGGCCGCCGCCGTCGGCCTGCTGGTGATCGATGAGGCCCACTGCATCTCGGACTGGGGGCACGACTTCCGCCCCGACTACCGCCGCATCGCCGACGTGCTCGCCGGGCTCGGAGCCGACATCCCGGTGCTGGCGGCGACGGCCACGGCGAACTCCCGCGTGGAGGCCGATGTCGCCGCCCAGATCGGAACCGACACCGTCACGTACCGGGGATCGCTCGACCGGCCGAGCCTGCACCTGTCGGTGGTGCAGCTGACCGACTCGGCCGAGCAGCTGGCCTGGATCTGCGCGTGGACAGCGGAGCGGCCGGGACCGGGCCTGGTGTACTGCCTCACGGTCTCGGAGGCCGAGCGGGTGGCCGCCTACCTCGCCGACCACGGGATCCGGGCAGTCGCCTACACGGGGTCGACCCCCGCACCCGAGCGGGAGCGGATCGAAGCGTCGCTCGACGACGGCTCCGTGTCGTGCGTCGTCGCCACCTCGGCGCTGGGGATGGGGTACGACAACCCGAACCTCGCCTACGTCATCCACCTCGGCTCGCCCTCGTCGCCCATCGCCTACTACCAGCAGGTGGGGCGCGCGGGGCGCGGCCGGGTCGACGCCGAGGTCGTCCTGCTGCCCACGACGGCCGAAGAGCGGATCTGGGCGTACTTCGACAGCACCTCGATGCCGCCGCGCTCCACGGTCGAAGAGGTCCTGCGGGTGCTCGAGCGGTCGGGCGCGTGCACCGTCGCAGCCTTGGAGTCGCAGGTGAACCTGCGTCGCGGCCGGTTGGAGGCGCTGCTCAAGATCCTCGACGTCGATGGGGTGGTCGACCGCACCGGGAGCGAGTGGTTCCGCACCGAGGCGCCGTGGGTCCACGACGAGGCCCGGTTCGCGGCCCTCGCCGCGTCGCGGCGAGCCGAGCAGGAGACGATGCGGGCCTACCAGCGCACCGACGGCTGCCGGCTCCAGTACCTGCGGGAGCAGCTCGACGACGCCGACGCCGCCCCTTGTGGCCGGTGCGATCGGTGCACCGGGACCGCGCCGCAAGCGGCCGTCGACGACGACGCGGTCGCCGACGCCACCCGGTTCTTCCGACGGGCCCACGTGCCCATCGAGCCGCGCAAGCAGTGGCCACGGCGCTTCGAGGGGCGCAAGGGGAACATCGCGGCCGACCTTCGGGCCGAGGAGGGCCGCGCTCTGGCGTTCGGCACCGACCCCGGCTGGTCCGAGGTCCTGGCCCCGCTGTTCGCCCGGCCCGACGCGGCGCCGTCCGATGACCTGGTCCGTGGCGTGGCCGCCGCCCTCAAGGCGTGGCCGTGGGGCCGGCGCCCCACCTGGGTGACGTGGGTGCCGTCGCGGACCCGGCCGCAGCTGGTCGAGGGCCTGGCCGCGCGCATCGCCGAGATCGGGTCGATGGAGCTGGTCGAAGCCGTGGTGCGGATCCGCCCCGACGCGCCGCCGCAGGCCGACATGGACAACTCGGCGACCCAGGCTGCCAACGTCCTCGACGCGTTCGCCTTCGGTCGTCCCGAGGGTGGCGAGCTGCCGGTCGGTCCGGGGCTGGTGTTCGACGACGCCCTGCGCTCAGGCTGGACCATGACGGTGGTCGCCGAGGGACTGCGCGCGGCGGGGTCGGGCCTCGTGCTCCCGTTCGTGCTCTGGCGCCGCCCCTGAGCGACCGCCGGTGGCCGGGCCGGGCTCCGCGCCCGGATCAGCCGAGGAAGCGAACGATGCCGAACACCAGGCCCACCATGGCGCCGTTGGCCAGCAGCAGTTGCTTGGTGAACTCGGCCTGGAGCTCGCCGAAGCGGCCGTCGACCGTGCCGAAGCGGGCGTCGATCTGACCGAACCGGCCCTCCATCTCGCTGAAGCGGGCCTCGATCTGGCTGAAGCGGGCCTCCATGCGGCTCTCCATCGCGGCGAGATCGGCGCGCAGGAGGTGCTCGAGGTGGTCGAGGTCCCTGCGGGTGGCGACGTCGGCCCAGCCGACCGGTGGGAGGTGTTCCATGAGGATGGCGGCGTCTTCCTCTCCGAGGAGGCTCGCAAGGTGCTCGTGCAGGCGGTGACGGGTGGCTTCGGTGATGGCCATCGGATCGCTCCAGGGCGGTGAGGAGTGCAGGGGAGGAAGCCGTGCTTCGAGCGGTCCGAGGTCCGTCCGGCCACCCTAGCGATCGAACCCCTCTAGATCAACGGACATGACAGGAAAGAACCGGACAAGCAGAGGAGGACGCAGGCAGAGGGCGCTCGCCCTACGGTGCCCGCATGGTGATCCGAGGGGTCCTGCTCGACCTCGACCCCCGAACCGCAGGTCTCGCCGAGGTCGGTGCGGTGGCCGCAGCGATCGAGCAGGCGGAACCGCGGCCCCTGGTCGGGAGGGTGGGTCGCTCGATGGACGAGGAACGAGCCGAGCGCGTCGGCTCGTTCCTGCTCCCGCTCGACCTGCTGGGCATCGACCCGGCGGATCCGCGGCTGCTGGCGATGGCTGCTGCGGGTGCTGCGTGCCACCTGCGGGAGCTCGTGCTGGTGACGGACGGCGGCTCGGGGCTCCACGCCAGCGCCGCGGCGACGGGCTGCCGCGTCGTGTTCGTTGGCGGCGACGTCCCCCCGGGCGGCGCGCGCTGGACGGCTGCGGCCCTCGACGGCGCGGCGTCGGCGATCGAGCAGCTCCGCCAGGCGGAGGCGGACGCGGCCGCCGAGGTCGGTGTCGGCCCGCACGACCGACCGTGGCCCGACGACCCCCGGCTCGACCCGGCCCTGCTCGCCGGAGGCGACCGGCGCAACGTCATCGACCGGTTTCGCTACTGGCGTGAGGAGGCGATCGTCGCCGACCTCGATCGGACCCGCCTCCCGGTCCACGTCGCCGTCGAGAACTGGCAGCACGACCTCAACATCGGGACCGTCGTCCGCAACGCCAACGCCTTCAACGTGGCTGGCGTGCACATCGTCGGCCAGCGGCGCTGGAACCGCCGGGGCGCGATGGCGACCGACCGGTACCTGTCAGTCGCCCACCACTCGTCGGTCGAGGCGTTCGCCGCCTGGGCCGTCGACGCCGGCCTTGCGCTGATCGGCATCGACAACGTTCCCGGCGCGGTGGCGCTCGAGGATGCCCCGCTTCCTGCGCCCTGCGTCATGGTGCTCGGCCAGGAGGGCCCGGGCTTGTCGATCCCGATGCAGGCGGCCTGTTCGGAGATCCGAGCGATCACCCAGCACGGCTCCACCCGGTCGCTCAACGCCGGGGTTGCCTCCGGCATCGCCTTGCACTGGTGGGCTCAGACCCGCAGGTAGCGCCCCTGGAGCCCGCTTGGCACGGGTGCGGCTTGGCCCTGGGTCCGCTTGGTTCCGTAGGTTCTCTCCGTGGCCAACAATCGCGACTCCAGCAAGCAGAAGCGCGCCCGTCAGAACCGCGCCCAGCGAGAGGCTCGTGAGGCTCGAGCCAAGGCGGCCGCCGTCCCGCCCGAGGAGCGCAAGGCCAAGTACGCATCCAGCACGCCCGACGCCGCGGCTACGGGCAAGAAGGCCCGGGGCTCAGACCGGCCCCGGCCGGAGCGCCGAGTCCGCCTCGGCGACGTCCCGGTCGACATCGACGCGCTCGAGGGCACCTGGTACCACAAGCGGCTGTCGGTGCCAGGTGGCCGCCAGGTGCTGACCGGTGCCGTGCTGACGATCGTGATCACGGTGCTCACCGTCATCACGAAGTACCCCGACCCCGATGCCACCGGTGAGGCGGCGAAGAAGGCGACCGAGTCCTTCTTCGACATCCACGGCGCGGCGGGCATCCCACTGCTGCTCCTGCCGATCATCGCCATGGCGGTGTCGACGTGGTTCATCCTCTCGCCGAACCGTCGGCGAATCTGGACGGGGAGTGCCTTCGTCGTCGCTCTGGTGTCGCTCCCGCTCGGCATCCCGTACATCTTCGCGGTCGGCTTCCTCGTGTACGCCGTGATGCGCGCCAACAAGATCGAGGGCCCGGTACCCGGTTCCCGAGCCCACCGGGTGATGGTCGCCCGGCAGGCCGCGGAGGCCGAGAGCGCCGCGCCTGACCCCGACGACGAGTAGCCGGGGCGGCGCGCCGGGCCTCGTGTCGGACGCCGTCGGACCGGTCGTCCCAGGTCGGAGGCTGCGAACAGTCGTTCCTCTTGACGCCTCCCCGCGGGAGGAGGAAGGTGACGGTGCATTCGGGTTTTCGGACCTGAACACGAGAAACCGTTCTCGTCCTGTGAGGAGGTGTGGAGACACCGTGAGGCTCACTGATCACCTGGAGCGTTCGCCTCCGGGCTGACGCCGACAGGCACCCCGGTCGATCGATGTGGCACCGCGACCCGTTCCCATTACGGACCGCGGATGCGCTTCGGAGTCGACGCACATGCGTCCTTCCCGCTCGCCACCGGGCCCGTCCACACATGCGGCGGGAGCGGTCCTGCACCGATCGACACACACAGGGCATCCCGTCAGGTCACCGCTCCACCCGCGGAGGCCTGGCGGGATGTTCGCGTCGGGGGGCAGCGGCGAGCCGATACCGTGGCGCGCCGTGACCGCCGCACTCCGCCTCCTCAGCGTCCATGCCCATCCCGACGACGAGGCGTCGAAGGGCGCCTCAACGGTGGGCCGCTACGTCACCGAGGGCATCGAGGCCACCTTGGTGTGCTGCACGGGCGGCGAGGCGGGCGAGGTCTTGAACCCGGCGATGGACCGCCCCGAGGTCCATGCGGACATCGCCGCGGTGCGCCGCCAGGAGCTGGACCGGTCTGCGGCCGCGATCGGCTTCGCGGAGGTCGTGATGCTCGGCTACCGCGACTCCGGCATGCCCGACTCGCCCGAGAACGCCGATCCCCGCTGCTTCGCCCGGGCTCCCGAGGACGAGGCCGTCGGCCGGCTGGTCGCCGTCATCCGTCGGACCCGCCCGCACGTGATCTTGACCTACGGCGACGAGCAGACCGGCTACCCGCACCCGGACCACCTGCGGGTGCACGACATCTCGGTCATCGCCTGGGACGCCGCCGGCGATGCCGGCCGCTTCCCGGAGGCGGGCGAGCCGTGGACGCCGTCGAAGCTCTACTACTCGACGTGGTCCCGGGCTCGGTTCGTGGCGCTGCGCCAGGCGTTCGTCGACAACGAGCTGGAGTCGCCGTTCAACGACGACTGGTTCGACCGCCCGTGGCAGGACGACAAGATCACGACCAAGGTGGACATCACCGGGTACTACGCCATCCGCAGTGCGGCGCTGCGAGCCCACGCCACCCAGATCGATCCGGACTCGCCGTTCTGGTTCGGTCTCTCCGATGCCCTGGTCGAGGGGTGCTACCCCTACGAGGACTACGAGTTGGCGAGGAGCCGCGTGCCCACCGAGCTGCCGGAGGACGACCTGTTCGCTGGACTCCGCGACGGAGCGGCACGGTGACCGCCTACTTGAGCACCGCCTGGCTCGCCGAGGCGCGCGACCCGGCGGCTGAGGCTCTGGCCGCGCAGGGCGGGGCCGCGGTCATCGGCCGCATCGTGACCGGCGGACCTGATGGCGAGCTCCGGTACACGGCACGCGTCGCCGATGGCGCCGTGGCGTACGAGGCTGGGCTGGCCGATGAGGTCGATCTCACCCTCACCGACACCTACGCCAACGCGGTCGCCGTGCTCGCCGGAGAGGCCGACGCCAACGCCTTGTTCATGCGGGGTCGCACCAAGGTCGCGGGGAGCACACGGGTGCTGCTGGACCTGCTGGCCGCCACCTCCACCGAGCGCTACGCCGAGGCCCGGGCCGAGGTGGCGGCGGACGCCGGCCTCTGACCGATCAGGCGCTGCCCTCGCTAGAGGAGTTCGGCGGTGGGCTGGGCCTGCTGGAGCGAGCGCAGGGCCCGGTAGCCGATGCGCACGACCCCGGCGCGGTCCAACATCTCGGGGAGGTGGGTGT
This sequence comes from uncultured Iamiaceae bacterium, assembly GCA_964501845.1. Classification (GTDB taxonomy): domain Bacteria; phylum Actinomycetota; class Acidimicrobiia; order Acidimicrobiales; family Iamiaceae; genus Aquihabitans. The sequence continues at coordinate 2,021 of CAZCVS010000130.1, read as the reverse complement.
CGAAGCAGACCAGGTGGTGGTCGTCGACCCGGTGGGACCAGGCCGTGTCGAACGCCCGCTGCTCGGGGGTGTCGAGCGCGGGGTGCACGTGGAGCTCCGTCACCCCCGGTGGGAGGTCGGCGATCGTCTCCTCGATGGTCTGACGGCTCCCGATGGAGGCGACCGGTGCGAAGTGGTCGGGGAACACGACGCCCTCTGATGCCGCCAGGTTCCGGAAGGGGAACCCGATCGACCGCTCGGTGGAGGCGTCGGAGAGCCGCACGGGGAGCGAGAACTCCAGCGCCAGGTCCAGGTAGATGTCGAAGAACTCGGGGCGCAGCTGCAGGGCGCCGAGGTGCGAGTCCAGGTGGGTCACGTCGAACCCCCACAGGATCGCCCGCTCGATCTGAGCTCGGAGCTCCCGGCGGGACTCGTCGAGGTCGGCGTGGTCCCACAGGTCGTCGACGGTTCGGGGGAACCCGCCGTCGCCGTCGAGCAGGGACGGGGCGTGGGTGATGGGCCCCCAGCGGTAGCGGTCGTACTCGGCGTTGAGCGTGAGGTGCACGCCGATGTCCTCGCCCCGGTACTGGGAGGCGGCCTCGCGCGCCCACGGCGCGGGAACCATGATCGAGGCGCTGGTGGCCAGCCCGTCTCGGAGGGCCTCGAACGTGCCGGCGTTGGCGGCGTGGCTGAGCCCGAGGCCGTCGGCGTTGATGATCACGAGCCGGGCGTCGGCGCGGTGTCCCAGGCGTTCGGCGAGCTCGGTCATCGGGCTGCACGCTATCGCCGGTCACCCGTCGGGTGGGCAGGTCGCCCACAGCCCGGCGCCCGCAGCTCGGGCGGCGGCCGTCCGGGCGGCCAGGTCGGCCCGGTGGCTCGTGTTGGGTGAGATGGACAGGGGGCGGGCGAAGCCGTCGCTCACGAGCGATCCGTTGATGAACAGGTGGTCCCGGCGGCGCCACAGGTACACGAGGAGCCGGCCGTAGCGGTCTCGCGCCTCCCGGTCCCGTTGCACGATCACCTCGGTTCCGGGAGGAAGGAGGTGCTTGGTGCGCGCCGACGCCTCCGGCCCGAAGCACTCGACCGGGGCGTCGGGCTTCACGGTCTCGGGGGTGTCGATGCCGAGCAGACGGGCCCGCTCGCGTGCACCGCCGAGGCGGAGCTCGACCGTGTCGCCGTCGACCACGTGAGACACGGTGGCCGGCAGGCCCGTGCTGCCGTCGGGCAGTGCCACCGGCTGGGGACCGGACGGGTCGGCGCAGGCGCTGGCGGCGAGCACCAGGACGAGGCTCGCGGCGGCCAGCACCGTGGAGCGGCGACACCGCCCGGTTGGAACGGGAGCGCGCGGGGACATGGCGGATCCGATCGGGTGGCGGGTGATCGGCGACCGCGGGGTCGCGAGCAGTGCGGGCTGGGAGCCCAGCCGGGGGAGGAGGGCCTAGAGCCGCTCGATGATGGTGCCCGTGCCGAGGCCGCCGCCGCAGCACATGCTGACCAGACCGTACCGGCCGTCGGTGCGCTCCAACTCGTGCAGCGCCTTGGTGAGCAAGACGGCACCGGTCCCGCCGAGCGGGTGGCCGAGGGCGATGGCACCACCGTTGGGGTTGACCTTGTCCATCGGCACCTCGAGCTCCTTGGCCCAGGCGAGCACGACCGAGGCGAAGGCCTCGTTGATCTCGAAGGTGTCGATGTCGCCGATGGTGAGACCGGTGCGGCCGAGCAGGTGGCGGGTGGCGTCGATCGGACCGGTGAGCATCAGCACCGGGTCGACGCCGACGAGGCAGGTGTCGACGACCCGGGCCCGGGCCTTGAGCCCGAGCTCATCGGCCCGCTCACGCGTCATGAGGATGAGGGCGGCGGCGCCGTCGGAGATCTGCGACGACGACCCGGCGGTGTGGACGCCGTCGGGGCGGGCGACGGCCTTGAGGGTCTGGAGCTTCTCGAGCGTCGTCTCCCGCAGCCCCTCGTCGCGGCTCACGGTGTGGAAGGTGCCGGTGGGCTTGCCGTCCTCATCGACGTCGGGGGCGTCGACGGGCACGATC
>CAZCVS010000129.1:0-8115 GCA_964501845.1 uncultured Iamiaceae bacterium | reverse complement strand
GCGTCACCACATAGCCCGTGACCGCCGAACCACCGTTCGACCCCGGCGCCGTCCAACCGACCGTCGCCTGCGCGTTGCCCGCCACGCCGGACACCCCGGTCGGGGCACCCGGCGTCGTCGCCGGCGTCACCGCGTTCGAAGCAGAGGACTCCGCACCGGCCCCCACGGCGTTCACCGCCGACACCCGGAACGTGTAGGTGGTGCCGTTGACCAAGCCGGTCACCGTCCGAGCGGTGGACGTCGCGTCGTACAGCGACGGCGTCTGCGCCACCGCACCGATGTAGGGGGTCACGATGTACCCGGTGATCGCCGAGCCGCCGTTCGATCCCGGAGCCGACCAGCCCACGTTGGCCTGGCCGTTGCCCGCCGCGGCGAGCACGCCGGTGGGCGCGCCGGGCACGGCCACGGGGGTCACCGGGCTCGACGACACCGAGTCCCCACCGGTGCCCGCCCCGTTCACCGCCGCCACCCGGAAGGTGTACGCCGTGCCGTTGGCCAGACCGGTGACGACCTTCGACGTGCCCGCCCCCGCTGACGAGACCGGCGTCTGGGCCACCGCTCCGATGTAGGGCGTGACCACGTAGCCCGTGATGGCGGAACCACCGTTCGACGCCGGAGCCGTCCAACTGACCGTCGCCTGCGCGTTCCCCGCCACGCCAGACACCCCGGTCGGCGCGCCAGGCGTCGTCGCCGGCGTCACCGGGCTCGACGCCGCCGAGTCCGCACCCGTGCCGACGGCGTTCACGGCCGCCACCTTGAAGGTGTACGCCGTGCCGTTGGCCAGACCGGTGACGACCTTCGACGTGCCCGCCCCCGCTGACGAGACCGGCGTCTGGGCCACCGCTCCGATGTAGGGCGTGACCACGTAGCCCGTGATGGCGGAACCACCGTTCGAGGCCGGAGCCGTCCAACTGACCGTCGCCTGCGCGTTCCCCGCCGCACCCGACACACCCGTGGGTGCACCCGGTGCCGTGGCCGCGGGCATCGGTGTCACGGCATCCGACGCGCCGGACTGGGCACCGATCCCGACGGCGTTCACCGCCGCCACCCGGAACGTGTACGCCGACCCGTTGGTCAGACCGGTCACCGCCTGGGAGGTCGCGGCCGACGCGAACGACTGCGGCGTCTGGGCCGCCGCTCCGACGAAGGGCGTCACCACGTACCCGGTGACCGCAGCACCGCCGTTGGAGGCCGGCGCCGTCCAGTTGAGGGTCACGCTCCCGTCGCCCGCGGTCGCCGACCCGATCGTGGGCGCACCCGGAGTCGTGGCCGGGGTCACCGCGTTCGAGGCCCCGGACTGGACCCCCGTCCCGATCGCGTTCACCGCCGCCACCCGGAACGTGTACGCCGACCCGTTGGTCAGACCGGTCACCGCCTGGGAGGTGGCCGTCGACGCGAACGACTGCGGCGTCTGGGCCGTCGCCCCGATGTAAGGCGTCACCACATAGCCCGTGATGGGGGAACCGCCGTTGGAGGCCGGTGCCGTCCAGGTCACCGTGGCCTGCGCGTTGCCGGCCGTAGCGGAGCCGATCGTGGGCGCACCGGGAGCGGCGACGATCGTGGTGTTGGTGAACGCGACCGGCGTGCTCGCCGTGCAGGTGATCGAGATCGAGCCGAGAGCGGTGAGGCTGTACGCCGGGCTCTGCTGCACCTTCATCTGGAGGTTGGTGCCGGCGGCGCCCGTGGGGTTCAGCCGGAAGCGCAGCATCGGTGGCCGGAACACGCCGCCGTTGGGGATCTCGCCTGATGCCTTGAGCTGGACGACCGAACCGACGATCGCGGTGGTGACCGTTCCGATCGCGCCGGTGCCCGAGCCCACGGTCGTGGCGGAGCCGGGCACGATCGTGGAGCCGGCCGGCGCCTGGAAGTACCAGGTGAGGTTCTTGATGGCGCCGCCTGCTGCCGTCGCCTGCGCCGGTTGGAGATCGACCGTGAACGGCGTGCCCTGCACCGCCGTGTCCGGCGCGGTGCCGGTGATCGTCATGGTCTGGTTGCCGCCCAGGCCGCACCCGAGGGCCTGCGACGTGACGGTGGTCGCCGCCGCCGAGGGTGAAGCCCCGAAGGGCTGGCTCAACCCGGTGAGCACCATGCACACGACCGCAAAGATCGACAACCGCTTCATCGAGACTTCCCCTCTTGCGGCCCGTTGCCCGAGCCCCCCGTTGGATCGTCGATGTCCCTCGCTGCACGAGCAGCGCATCGGCGACGCCGGGAGGGTAAAGAAGTTGCACGCACAATGCAACTAGTTGGAAAGGCGTCCAGACATGGCGGCGAAGGCGGAGTCCTCCGGCCAACCGTTACTTAATCGTGTAAGTTCCGCTCATGCGGACACCACTGCGGACTCGTCGCCGGACAGCGTTCGTCATCCTCGTGTTGGCTGGCACGCTGGTCACGGCATGCTCGGGCAGCGACGACCAGGGCGCGGCCACCACGACCGGGGCCAGCACCACCACGACGACGCGCGCGTTCGAGGCCCAGGAGCACATGGCCGCCGACGGCGACTTCTCCACCCCGCCCGACCCGCTCCCGGAGGCCGAGCACGGCACGTTGTTGCGCTACGACGCGCTGGACTCCGACCTCGAGGGAGGCTCCGCCTGGCGGGTGATGTACCTGTCCGAGTCCGTGGATGGCACGCCCACCGCCGTCACGGGCACCGTCGCGGTGCCCAACGGCACGCCGCCTCCTGAGGGCTGGAAGCTGTTGAGCCTGGCGCACGGCACCACCGGCATCGGCGATCAGTGTGCACCATCCAGCGACGAGAGCGGCCTCTACCTCGGGCTCGCCTCCTCCTATCTCGCTCGCGGCTACGTGGTCGCCCTCTCCGACTACGAGGGCTTGGGGACGCCCGGCATCCATCCGTACTTCGTGGGCGAGAGCGAAGGGCGCGGGGTGATCGACGCGGCCCGCGCCGCTCGCCAGATGCCCGACGTGGAGATCGGGGACCGCTTCGCCATCTGGGGCTACTCCCAGGGCGGGCATGCCGCGCTGTGGGCGAACCAGATCGCCAGCACCTGGGCGCCCGAGCTCTCGCTGGTGGGCACGGTGGCGGGGGCCGGCCCCGGCGACATGGCCGACTTCTTCTCGGACCTGCGCAACGAGAGCTTGCCGCCGGACTACTTCTTCATGATGGTGGCCGGCTACGCGCAGGCGTACCCCGACTTGGACCCGGCCGACATCCTCACCCCCGCCGGTCTCGACGTGCTGGCCAAGGCCGGTGACAGTTGCTACGGCCTCGGCCTGGACACGGGCGGCCGATCCATGGCCGAGCTCGTCACGACCGACGAAACGGCGCTTCGGCCGTGGCTGGCCCGGATGTCGGAGAACGATCCGGGCAACGAGCCCGCTCCGTCACCGGTGCTGATCCTGCACAGCGCGGCGGACGACATGATCCCCGTCAAGCCCAGCGAGCGGCTGCTGCGACGGATGTGCGACGTCGGCCAGGTGGTGGAGCGCCGCGTCTACGACAAAGGCCACGGCCACATCGAGGCCACCGGTGATGCCCTGGCCGATGGCGAGGCCTGGATCCACGAACTGATGGACGAGACCACCGATCCGCTCTCGATCTGTTGAAGGGACCCATCGACCCTGCGAACCAGACGCAGCGGTCTCCGTGCGAGCACCGACAGCCCTCGGCCTGAGCGGTCAGCGGCAGACGATGGTGGGTGCAGTGCCCTCGACTCGGTGGATGTGAGCGGTCAGCGTGTCGGCCAGGTGGCGCCTCAGGCCAGCGGTGGCCGGATCGCGCACGAGGTTCGTGAGCTGGTGAGGGTCGGTGGTGTTGTCGTACAGGTGGGTCTCGACGTAGGTCTCGGCATCGGGTCGGCGGTGGCCGGCGAATGGGTCGCGGCCGGGTGCGGCGACCGCATAGGTGTGGGTGCGGGTGCGTAGCGCTCGCCCGATCTGCGACTCGCTGATCTGCACGAAGACGCCGTCGGGGGCGTCGGCATCGCTCTGGAGCGGTCGGCCGTCGAGGCCCGGCGCGGTGCCTCCCGCGGCCCGCACGAGCGTCGGCACCAGATCGAGGTTGGTGACGAGGTCGCGGCGACGGACGCCGCCCCGGAATCCCGGCCCGGACATCACCAGCGGTATCCGGAGCGAGGCGTCGTGGGGACTGCGCTTGTACTCCAGGTTGCGGGTCCGGAAGTGGTTGCCGTGATCGCTGGCGAACACGATGAGGGTGTCGTCGAGGCGGCCCGAGGTCTCGAGCGCATCGACGATCCGGCCCAGGTTGGCATCGATGCTGGCGCAGCACGCGAGGTACTCGGCGTAGTTCCATCGCCAGTCCCCCTTCCACCGCGCCAGATCGCCCGGCCGGTCGAAGTCGGCGAACCGCTTCGCCCACCCCTTCGGACCGATGGCCCGGAACCGGTTGTTCTGATGGTGCGGCTCCAGGAAGGACACGAACAGGAAGAACGGCCGCTCGGCATCGAAGCGCCCGAGCCGGTCGATCGCGAGGTCCGTCAGCGCATCGACGCGGTAGCCGTGCAGGTCGACCCGCTGGCCGGTCTCGTCGTAGACGTGTCCGGACGTCGCCCCCGAGGTGTGCTCGAGCGCATCGGACGCCACCCAGACATCGCGATAGCCGCCGCGCCGCTCGACCGGAACCGGCCGACGCTCGAACCGAGCTGGGGGCCGATCGGCGGGCAAGCCCTTGCCACGGTTCGACGCCAGGTGCCACTTGCCGACGTAGCCCGTCTGGTAGCCGAGCCCGTGCATCCGATCAGCAAGCGTCTCGGTACCCGGCGGCAGCGCGATCCCGTTGCGCCAGCACCCGGTCGTGGTCGGATAGGTCCCGGTCTGCAGCACCGCACGGGCCGGACCGCACACCGGCTGCACCGTGAACGCCTCGTCGAAGGCCACGCCGTGCGCGGCCAGCGCGTCCAACCGCGGCGTGACGGCCAGGCGCTGACCGAACACCCCACAGGAGTCCGGGCGCTGCTGATCCGACAGCACGACCAGCACGTTCGGCGAAGGCACCCCGGCACCCTAGACAGCCTTCTCTTGGGTCCCGTTCCGCCGACTCCTCTCGATGACGGGCACGCGGACGCTCGCCGGACGAGAGACCGCACGAGGCAGCGCGGCCGCACGTCGCGCGCCAGACCCGACCGCGCGGTCGCAGCGGACTCCCCCGCCGGACGACTCAGGGGAAGCAGGCCGCCAGTTCGGCGTAGTGCTGGGCGACCGCTCGGGGGTTCCGGTTCGCGTCGAAGAGTCCGACCTCGGTGACCGTGCCGACGGGCGTGGTGAGCGCCGTGTCCCAGTCGTACTGGTCGCCGCGGCTGTACCAGCAGAGGCCCCGGACCGGCAGGCCACGATCGTTCAGGACGGAAAGGGAGCTGGTCAGGGCATCGAGCCACTCGCTGCCCTGATCGACCGGAAGGCCAAGGTTGGAGGTCTCCGAGACCCAGAACGGGATGCGGTAGCGCTCGTACCAGTCGGTGGCCGCCGCTTCGTACGCCTCGACCCGATCCGCGATCGCGAGGGGCCGCAGGGCCCGGGTTCCGTGGGCTGCGACGCTGACCGGGTAGATGTCGTGGCCCGCGACGATCCGGTCGGGAGGCACGACGCCGACGAGCGCCGAGATCCGCTCCTGGACCGGCTCGGCGATGACATCGGTGAGCCGGCTCGCGATCCCACGAGGTGCAACGCCGAGGTGGAGGTCCCAGACCGCTTGTTGGAGGTCCCGGGCATCGGTTGCGGCACGGACGCCGGCTTCGTCCTCGGGATCGGCCAGCTCGCACCCGAAGCCCTCCGAGCCGATCCACCACCCGTCGCGGTCCGAGCGGATGAGGGCAAGCGCTTCGAGGTTGGCGAGCGCGATGTGCCCGAGCGCGGTGAAGTAGTCGTCCTCGGAGGCCCTGCGGTCGTTCCACATGCCCAGCAGCGCCGAGAACATGGCGGTGATGCCGGGCTCGTTGACCGGGGTGAACCAACGAGGCTCCGGGTAACGGGCGAGGAAGGACTCGACGTAGCGGACGAACCCGTCGACCCAGCCCGGGTCGCAGAACCCCTGGTAGTGATCCGGGAGCCCGAAGTGGCACAGGTCGATGACGGGCTCGAGGCCGTGGCGCCGGCAGGACTCCAGCGCCCGATCCCACAGGGTCCAGTCGTAGGTGCCCGGGGCCGGCTCGGTGAGCCGCCACGGCATGCCGTAGCGCCACACACCGATGTCCAGATCCGCCACGTCGGCCAGGTCCCGATCGAGCTGCTCGAGGTGCCCGCTGGCCGCGTACTGGTCGACCCGGACGATCCGCCCCTCGTGCAAGACGAGAGGGTCGGAGCCTTCCTCGCCACAGGCCACGGCAAAGGATGGGAAGTCCATGGCGATCAGTTCCGATCTGTCTGGGGGAATGGATCCACATGATGGTGCAGCGACCCGGCCGGCCGCCTGGTCGCTTCGCCCAGCTGCACCGCTCCGTGTACGGCGAATCGCCATCGGCGGCTCGGCGCGCCCCGCCGACGGGTGAGCTGGCCCATCGGCGCGCCGCCATCCCGGGAAACGTGCGGAATGTGGATACGCGCGACGAGGTCGTCAGGCGCAGGATCCGTCGATGGCCGCTAGACACGGGGGTGTTCGACCAGACGCCACCGACTTGGAGGGTGTGAGCATGAGTGACGTTCGCAAGGATGCGACCGAGGCGACCCAGGCCGCGAACCGCAGGGTGATCGAGGAGCTCCCGTTCTCGGATCGACGAGACTTCGACGACGCCGCGCAAGGGCTCGTGGCGCCGCTGCCCGACGACGGCGTGATCCACGGTGACGACGGGCAGGTCGTCTGGGACCTCAGCCGGTACGCGTTCCTCGACGAGAGCGACGAGGCGCCCGACACGGTCAACCCCAGCCTGTGGCGGCAGTCGCAGCTGGTCATCAAGGGTGGCCTCTACAAGGTCGTCGACCGGCTCTACCAGGTCCGCTCGGCCGACCTGTCGAACCTGACGATCGTCGAGGGCGACACCGGGCTCATCGTCTTCGACCCGCTGATCTCGGTGGAGACTGCTCGGGCGGCCATGGACCTGTACTTCGCCCACCGGCCTCGCAAGCCGGTCGTCGCGGTGGTGCACTCCCACAGCCACGTGGACCACTACGGCGGCGTGCGAGGAGTCGTGTCGCAGGAGGACGTGGACTCGGGCCGGACGAAGATCATCGCCCCGGTCGGGTTCCTCGAGGCCGCGGTGGCGGAGAACGTGTTCGCCGGGAACACGATGAGCCGCCGGGCCAGCTACATGTACGGCAACCTGCTCCCACCCGATGCGAAGGGGCAGGTCGGCGCCGGGCTCGGCGTCACGACCTCCAGCGGCACGGTCACGCTGATCCCCCCGACCGACGAGATCACCGAGACCGGCCAGCGCATGAACATCGACGGGCTCGACTTCGAGTTCCAGCTCGCGCCCGACACCGAGGCCCCCGCCGAGATGCACTGGTACATCGAGCAGCTCAAGGCCGTGTGCGCCGCGGAGAACTGCTGTCACACCCTCCACAACACCTACACGCTGCGCGGCGCACCGATCCGTGACCCGCAGGCGTGGTCGAAGTACCTCAACGAGCTGATCGACCGGTGGGGAGACCGCACCGAGGTCATGTACGGCATGCACCACTGGCCGGTGTGGGGCAACGACCGAGTCATCGAGATGCTCGAGAAGGCCCGCGACGGCTACCGCTACATCAACGACCAGACCCTGCGGCTCGCCAACCACGGCTACACGCCCGTCGAGATCGCCGAGCAGGTCGAGTTCCCGCCCGAGCTCGCCGGGCACTGGGCGATGCGCCCGTACTACGGGTCGGTCAACCACAACGTGAAGGCCACGTACTCGAAGTACCTGGGCTGGTTCGACGGCAACCCGGCCAACCTCCACACCCACCCGCCGGAGGTCTCAGCGAGGAAGTACGTCGCCCTGATGGGCGGGGCCGACCAGGTCGTCGAAGCCGCTCGGACCGCGTACGACGACGGCGACTACCGCTGGGTGGCCGAGGTCGTCAAGCACGTGGTGTTCGCCGACCCCGACCACGAAGCGGGCAAGGCGCTCCTCGCCGATGCGTTCGAGCAGCTCGGGTACCAGACCGAGAACGGGCCGTGGCGCAACTTCTACCTGACCGGCGCCAAGGAGCTCCGCGACG
>CAZCVS010000128.1:0-8116 GCA_964501845.1 uncultured Iamiaceae bacterium | reverse complement strand
TCGCCTCGGTGATGCGGCCCACACCGGACAACCGGTTCAGCTCGCTGTTCACCTGTGCATGGGTCTGGCCGGTGCGGCGCACCAGCGTGGCCACGATCTCGGCGTTCTGCTCACGCAGCCGCCGCTTCTCCTCGCGCCGGGTCTTCGCTGCCTCGCCGCCGATGCTGATGCCCATCTCGCCGAGCGAGCGCCGATCCCCCGCCAGCGGAGGCGGCGGAGCCAGCGTCAGCACCAGGTCCAGGTCGTCGTCCTCGGAGACGGGATCGAGGTCGTCATCGACGAAGTCACCGTCGAACGCGTCGTGCACCTGGTGATCGGTCGCCACCGCGGACAGCGCCGCGAACAGCGACATCTGCTCCTCCAGGCCCGTGTCGAGCGCCGCCTCGTCGCGCTCGAAGCGCTCCTGCTCGCGCTTGCGCAGCGAGTGCCGCCGCTGATCGGCGATCTGGAACGCCCGCGACCGAAGCCGGGGATCGTCGGGGATGAACAGGTACGCCTTCTGGTTGCGCAGCCCCGGCGTCCAGCGCACGAAGCGGCCCACCGCCTGGCGGAAGAACAGCTCGGTCGTCGTCGTGGTGGCGTAGACCCCGACCCGCAGGCGCGGGATGTCCACGCCTTCGGACACCATCCGCACCGCCACCAGCCACGGCGACGACCCGGCCGAGAACGTGGCGATGCGAGCGGAAGCATCGGGATCGTCCGACGTCACGACCGTGGCCGCCTGCCCGAACCGGTTCGACAAGATCGCGGCGATGCCCCGCGCGTGGTCCTGGTCGCTGGCGATCACCAGCCCGCCGGCCTCGGGATGGATCTCACGGATCTCGTCGAGTTGGGTCACCGCCTCCCGCAGCACCGTCGGCAGCCACTCGCCCTCGAGCGACAGCGCCGTACGCAGCCGCTGCGACGACCGGGCGTGGTCGAGCGCATCGTCGAACGATGCCGACATCATCGCCCCGTCCGGAGCCGTCCACTCCATCTCGCCGCCAGTACGGGGGAAGTACACCGGCCGCACGACCCGCCCGTCGCCCAGTGCATCGCCGTAGCCGTACTCGTAGTCCGGCGCCGCCTCGTCGAGCACGTAGTTCACGAACGGGATGGCGCTGGTGTCGCTGCGAAACGGCGTGCCGGAGATGGCCAGCCGCCGCGCCGACGTCTCGAACGCGAGGCGCACCGAGTCTCCCCACGCCCGGTCGTCCGCCGCGTGGTGGATCTCGTCGAAGATCACGAAGGCATCGGTGGCCAGCGGCCGCAGCACCTCCGCGCTGGTGGCCACCTGCTGGTACGTCGTGACGATGCCGTGCATGTCCGACGGCAGTGCCCCGTCGGCCGCGGACCATGCCGGGTCGAGGTGCAGCGCGAACCGGGCGGCCGCCTGCGCCCACTGGACCTTCAGGTGGGCGGTGGGCGCCACCACGATGAGCCGGGACCGGGGCCGCTCCGACAGCACGTGGCGGGCCACGGTGAGGGCGAAGGTGGTCTTGCCGGCACCCGGCGTGGCGACGGTCAGAAAGTCGGCCTGACCTGCGGCGACGTACTTCTCGAACGCGGCCTTCTGCCACGGCCGGAGCCGGATGCTGCGAGTCACGGGGCGAGGGGCGAGGGGAAGGACGTCAACAGCACGGGGAGTCGATTGTGCCACGCCCGCGACGCCGCCCCGAACCTCCGCGATGACCTGCAGAGACGTCAGATCACGCGGGTCCCGGTCCGCTCCGCGAACACGTCGACCGCGGTCGCCCAGGAGTCGACGACCTCGTCGCGACGGCCGTCCGCTCGCGTCCACGTCCGGAGCACCCCGGTCCCGTCGGCCGCCTCCGAGGCATCGGCGATCCCGTCGCCGACGTGCAACCGGGCATAGGGCCGCAGCGGAACGCCCGAGTAGATCACGGAGACGGCGGCCATCGCCCGCACATCGCCGGCATCGAGCGCCGGGCCGAGCCGCCGGAAGCGCAGGACGATGTCCCAGATGTCCATGGCGAGGTCGTAGTGCCAGCCGCCGTCGTGGACGCGCACGGCGGTGATGGTCCCGAGCGGTCCGACCGCCTCGGCAAACCCGTCGGGCCCATCGGGGACCTCGACCGAGACGCCGAAGTAGGGATCGCAGATGCAGCTCGCACCACCGTCGAGCTCGACCACCACGGCGGCGTGGAAGTCCACCATCGGCGCGCCCGCATCGCAGCGCCGCGTCGACGCCACGTGGACCGGCCCCAGCCCCGCAGCATCCACCAGCGCGGCCATCACGGTGGAGGCGACCCAGCAGGACCACGCCGGCGACGGCGCCCCGCCGGCCGGCGCCGCGGCCCGGGCCGCGCAGTGGTCCAGCAGCAGGCGGGCGAGTGGTTCCGGCTCGGCCCCCGGCGGCACCTCGTCCGCGGCGATGGCCGCCAGCTTGGCCGTCGACCCGATGGGCACGGCCTGGGGCACCAGCGCAGCGAGCGCGGCCGGCCCATCCGCGGCCTCCCACCCGATGGCCGCCGCGAGGTCACGGGCCAGCCCCGCATCGATCGCCCACGGCCGGTCCACGTCACCCACCGACGGAGTCTCCTGCCCCGACCCGCCGCGCACCCAACGGTTTGGGTCAGTCGCGCAGGAGGTCGGCGGCGAGGCTGGCGATGGCGACATCGCGGCGCTGCTGGCGGATCATGTTCTGGTCGAGGCCGGCGGTGAGGTAGCCGACGCTCAGGCCGGTGGCCGGGTCGCCGAAGGCCAGCTGCCCGCCCGCACCGTTGTGGCCGAACGCCGTGGCCGACGCCGTGCGCCCGAAGCCCCGCCGGTACCCGAGCCCATCCTCGCCCGCCACCACCAAGCCGAGCGTGCGGCTCGCGGGGATGCCCCAGATATCGGGCAGCACCATGCGGACCCGCTGCGTCCCCTCGACCAGCGCCTCCTCGGACCACAGGCCGCCGGGGTCGCGCAGCAGTCCCTGGTACAGCAGGGCGATGTCCGCGGCGCGCATGATGCCGCCCCCGCCGGGGACCCCCACCGCCCGGGCATCGGGGTCGTTGAGGCTGGTGAGGGCGCCGAGCGCCACATCGGGCGGGATCAGCGCGGCGATGTCGACCTTGAACCCGTAGGCCTCCTCCATCTCCTCGGGCGTCGGCGGCGAGCCGACCCCCACCGCTTCGACGATGCCGTCCTGCCGGTCACGGGCAATGCCGAGCAGCCGCGGCAGGCCGAGCGGCGCGGTCACCAGCTCCTCGATCGCGTCGGCGTGGTCCAGGCCGGTGACCGTCGTGAGGATCTCGCCCAGCACCCAGTGTCCGGCCGTCGGGTGGTACACGAACGTGGTCCCGGGATCGAGCGTGAGCCGCCACCGGCTGAACGCCTCCCGGCGGCTGGCGCTGGTGGACCACCGGTTCGGTCCGAGGGGCGCCCACGGGAACCCACCGGTGTGCGTGAGCAGCTGCTCGACCGTGACGACGTCCTTGCCGTTGGCAGCGAACTCCGGCACGTAGGTCGCGGCGGACGTGAGGATGTCGACCTCACCCGCGTCGATCAGCCGCCAGATCGCGGCCGCGACCAGCGCCTTGGTGGCCGAGAAGGCGACGAACCGGCTGTCGGCCGGCGCGCCGAACGTCTCGTCGACGACCACGCGGCCCTCGTGGGCGACGGCGATCTGCACCGCCGGCAACAGGCCCTCGTCCACCTCACGGCGGACGCGCGCCACCAATGCGTCGACCTTGGCCGGATCGATCGCGTCCGGGAGCGTGGGGGGCGCGGCGGAGGGGGTGGGGTCATCGAGCTCGGTCACGACCCGGACGGTACGCCTCCGAACCGCCGCGGGCGAGCGATCGCGGAGCTGGTGGTCAGGCGCTCAGCCGATGTGCGGGCAGGCCTCGGCGCCCCGGATCACGCCGGCCCGGTACGCCCGCACCCGGTCGAACCCGGGGCCTTGGCGCTCGCGGTCGCCTTCCGAGCGGAACGAGAGCAGCACGGCCACGCCCTCATCGAGGTCGCCGGGCGACAGCACCAGCTGGTACTCGCCCGGAGGGTCGGGCGGCAGCAGGGCGGCGGCCCACGCCCCCGCGAAGCAGTCCCCCTGGAGGGTGGCGCTCACATCGTCGTCGGCGGTCCCGAGCTGCTCCACCGCGTCGAGCCCGTACTTCGTGGCGAAGAGGGTGGCGACGGCGAAGTCCCCGCCCTGCTGGTACACGGCGGGGATGGTGTCCAACGCCTCGAACGCCACGAACCGGTCGGCGACGCACACGAAGAGCAGGTAGCCGTCGATCGGGTCACCGTCGCACGTCGGCGGGTCGGTGGCGACGAACGCGACGGGCTCACCCAGGGGATCCCAGTCGTCGCCGTCGTCGCTGACGGTCGGGAAGGTGTCGGTCCAGAAGGCGTCCAGCGAAGGGAACGCCAGCTCGATGATCCCCGGGTCGTTCGGGCCACCGGAGAGGTGGAGGTCGCCGCCGGAGTCCGCCTCGGCCTGGTCGGAGAACGGGAACTCGTAGGGAGCGGGGTCGCCGTCGGTGAACTCGGCGCAGCGGCCGATGCCGTGCTCGAACCCGTCCTGGAAGGCACCGACCCGGTCGAACCCGCTGCCGTGGGCGGATGGGTCGTCGGCAACACCGCCCGGAGCGTCGCGCAGCGAGAGCACGCCGGCGAGCGACTGGTCGAGATCATCGGTGGTCACCGTGAAGCGCTCGCTGCCGCCGCCCTCCACGTGCTTGACCCACGACCCGGCGAAGCAGTCGGCCTGGAGCTCGGTGATCACCGGTGCCGCGGAGAACCGGGCCCGCTCCTGGATGGCGTGACCCCACTCGTGGGCGATGACGACGGCCGCGGTGAAGGGCCCGTAGCGCTCGGCCAGGTCGGGCATGAAGTGCTCTTGGTCCCACACCACCGCGTCGGCCGGCGGGCAGTAGTAGGCGTTGTTCAACATCTCGGAGATGTCCACGCCGGCCGCGCAGGGGATGGTGCCGGCGTCCGTGTTGCTGTCGATGGCGAACAGGCCCCCCGCCACCGGCTCGTAGTCGGCCTGGTACACCTCGGGGTAGGAGTCGGCCCAGAACGCCTCGAGGTCGCTGATCGCGTTCGCGATGACGTCGTTGAGCTCGCTGCCATCGGAGCCGGTGATGTCGACATCGGCCGGGGGCGGTGGCACGGTGGTGGGAGGAGACGTGGTGAACGTGCCCTCAGCGTCGCTGCCGACGATGCCGTCGTCCGAGCGGGTGCTCGCCGTCTCCTGCTGCCCGGCCTCGACACCGCACGCGGCCAAGGCGAGGAGGGCTCCCAACACCAGCGCCCGGCGCCGCGCCGCCTTCGACCGCTTCGATGTACTCACGAGATCTCCTCCCGCACCCGCCCCGGGCCACGGCGGACCCATTCCACCACGTCGGCCGTGAGCGGTCGCTTCAGCCACCGGACCCGCACCCGTCGTGCGATGCTCGGGCGATGGCCCTCGATCCGAACGCCGTCGTCGCCCGCACCCGCGCCGTCTGGGACGACGACATCCAGCCGTCGCTCGAGGCGTACATCCGCGTCCCCGCCCTGTCCTCGGCGTTCGACCCGGACTGGGCCGAGCACGGCTACCTCGATGCGGTCGTCGACAGCGCCGCGGCCTGGGCGGCGGCGCGGTCCATCACCGGGCTGTCGGTCGAGGTCGTCCGGCTCGAGGGCCGCACGCCGGTCCTGTGGTTCGAGGTCCCTCCCTTCGACGGCGCCGGCTCAGCGGCCGACGACGCATCCGGCGTCGACACCGTCCTGCTCTACGGCCACCTCGACAAGCAGCCCCCGATGCACGGATGGCGCGAGGGCCTCGGCCCGTGGACGCCGGTCGTCATCGACGACCGCCTCTACGGCCGGGGTGGGGCCGACGACGGCTATGCCGCCTACGCGTCGCTCGCCGCCATCGAGGCCGTCCAGGCCGAAGGCGGGCGCCACGCCCGCTGCGTCGGCCTCATCGAGTGCAGCGAGGAGTCCGGCAGCCCGGACCTCCCGGCCTACGTGGCCCACCTCGCCGACCGCATCGGCAGCCCGACCCTGGTCGTGTGCCTCGACTCGTTCTGCGGCGACTACGAGCGCATGTGGACCACGACCTCCCTGCGCGGCCTGCTGGGCGCCACCCTCACGGTCCAGGTCCTGCACGAGGGCGTCCACTCCGGCAGCGCGAGCGGCGTGGTGCCGGACTCGTTCCGCATCGCTCGGCGCCTGCTCGACCGGGTGGAGGACGCCGAGACCGGACGGGTCCTGGTGCCCGAGCTGTGGGCCGACGTCCCGCCCGGGCGCCGAGACGAGATCGGCGCGGTGGCCGGCGACCTGGGCGACGCGCTCACCTCCACCTACCCGTACGTCGACGGTGCCGGTCCGGCCATCGCCGCGTCCGAGCCGGCGGCGCAGCTCACCGCCAAGACGTGGGAGCCCACGCTGACGGTGATCGGCGCCGACGGCCTCCCACCCTCGCAGACCGCGGGCAACGTGCTGCGCCCGGCCACCACGCTCGCCCTGTCGTTCCGCCTCCCGCCCACCGTCGACGCCCTCATCGCCGCCCGAGCCGTCGAGCACGTCCTCACCGGGGACCCGCCCCACGGTGCGTCGGTCACGGTCCACATCGACAGCGCCGAGGGCGGTTGGGACGCGCCGGCCACAGCACCGTGGCTGGCCGCCGCCATGGAGCACGCCAGCGGGGCCACGTTCGGCGAGGCGGCTCGCAGCCTCGGCGAAGGGGGCTCGATCCCGTTCATGGGGATGCTCGGCCGGCGCTTCCCCCAGGCCCAGTTCCTGCTCACCGGGGTGCTCGGCCCGCACTCCAA
Source organism: uncultured Iamiaceae bacterium (assembly GCA_964501845.1). Classification (GTDB taxonomy): domain Bacteria; phylum Actinomycetota; class Acidimicrobiia; order Acidimicrobiales; family Iamiaceae; genus Aquihabitans. Next base: position 1,364 of record CAZCVS010000128.1, on the reverse strand, counting down.
CGCCCACGGACCCAACGAGTTCCTGCACCTGCCGACCGCGCAGAAGCTGACCGCGGCGGTGGCCCTCGTCCTCGATGCCCACGCCACCCGTGCGTGACAGAGTGCGGTCGTGCAACTGACTCCCCGCTACGGCGGCGACCCGATCATCACGCTCGACGGCGACCCCGCAGCCATCGGCGAACCGGTCATCCGCCAGCGCCGCCGCCTGGTCGACGAGCTCGGCACCCTCACCGCCGACCAGTGGGCCCACCCCAGCCGCTGCGCGGGCTGGTCGAACCGCGACGTCGTCACGCACCTCCACAGCACGAACACCTTCTGGAGCTTCTCGATCGCGATGGGCCTCAAGGGCGAGCCCACGCAGTTCCTCGCCACGTTCGACCCGGTGGCCACGCCGGCCCAGCTGGTGGCCGACGCGCCCGCCGCCTCGGACGGTGAGCTGCTGGAGCAGTTCGCGGCATCGAACGAGGCCCTGGCCCGCCAGCTCGGTTCGCTGGACGAGGCCGCCTGGGCCGCCACCGCCGAAGCGCCGTGCGGCCACGTGAGCATCAGCACCCTCGCCCACCACGCGCTCTGGGACTCGCTGGTCCACGAGCGCGACATCCTCCTCCCGCTCGGCATCGCGACGGTCGTGGAGCCCGACGAGACCCTGGCCGCGCTCCGCTACGCGGCGGCGCTGAGCCCTGCCTTCGCGTTGAGCCGCGACGCAGCCCCCGGCGGATCGATGACGGTCGAGCCCACCGACACCGACGGCGCCTTCACCGTCACGGTCACCGATCACGTCGCCGTCCACGCCGGGGCCCAGCCGGCTGACCTCGTGGTGAGGGGACCGGCGATGGACCTGTTCGAGGCGCTCAGCCTCCGAGCGCCCCTCGACCAACCCGTACCCGCCGCTGCGGCGTGGTTCGTCGACGGCCTCAAGGTCACCTTCGACCAGGCACCGGCCTGACCGGCCGCCGCCCGGACCTGACGGACCGTCAGGTCCGATGTGATCCGGTGTGCGACGGGCAGCAAGACTCGGCGAAACAAGAACACGTTGCAGAAACGGACCGAGACGCTCATGGCTGAAGACGACCGCATCCAAGAGGCGAAGGAGCGCTACCAGGCCGAGCGCGAGAAGCGCCTGCGCGACGACGCCCAGGACCAGTACTCGCAGCTCACCGACGAGTACGAGGCGTTCGACCACGACCCGTGGGCCGAGCCTGGCTTCACCCGTGACGCCATCGTGGAGGAGACCACCGTCGTCATCGTCGGCGGCGGGTTCGCCGGCATGCTCACCGCCAAGGGCCTGCTGGAGCGCGGCATCACCGACTTCCGCATCGTCGACAAGGCCGGCGACTTCGGCGGCACCTGGTACTGGAACCGGT
>CAZCVS010000127.1:0-8293 GCA_964501845.1 uncultured Iamiaceae bacterium | reverse complement strand
GGATCAACGATGATCAACATCCGCTACCACATCGTCTCGATCACGGCCGTGTTCTTGGCCCTCGGGATCGGCGTCGCGCTGGGCAGCACGTTCCTCGACCGGGCCACGGTCAACGTCCTCGACAACCAGATCAGCAGCGCTGAGAACCGCATCAAGGCCACGAACGAGGAGAACGACCGGCTCAACGAGCAGGTGTCCCAGTCGCGAGAGCGCGATGCCAGCCTCATCCTGGTCGGCAGCGAGTCGCTGCTGGCCGATGAGCTGGCCGAGGTGCCCGTGCTGGTCATCGCCGCACCGGGCGTCGACAACGACACCAAGAGCCTCCTCGCCACGATCCTCGAGCGCAGCGGCGCGGACTTCCGCGGCACGGTCGAGCTCTCCGAGAAGCTGGCCTTCTCGGGCGACGTCGACACCGCCCTGGCCGGCGACCTCGGCCTGGCTGATCCGGGTGCGCCGGCCCTGCGCACGGCAGTGGTCACGACGATCACGGGCGCCATGCTCGCCGCCGGCACCCCCCTCGACGACGACGGCGTGGCGGTGGACGAGGCCGGCGCGACGACGACCACGACGATCGCCGAGGGGTCCGACCCCGAGTGCTGCCCGGCCGAGCCACCCGACGGCGACGAGCCCGAGGCCGTCACCGTGCTGCGCGACCGCGGCTACCTCAAGGTGAGCCCCGGCCCCGGCTACGCCGACGACGATCCGATCCTCGAGACCACCGGGTACCGCTACGTGTACCTGGGCGCCCCGGACCTCGACGAAGCGCAGAACGACGTCCTGCTCAGCCTCCTGCCCGCCACCGGTCCCGCCCTGCCGGCCACGGTCATCACCGCCACGCAGGCGGCGCCGGGCCCCGACGAGGAGCTCGTCGCCACGATCGTGGCCCGGGTCCGTGAGATCGACGAGCTGCGGGTCCGGTACAACACCGTCGACAACACCCAGACGTTCGCCGGCTTGGCCGCCACGGTCTTCACCCTCCGCGACATGGGCGCCGTCGATCCCGGTCAGTACGGGCAGGCAGACGGGGCGACCTCGGTGCTCCCGCCCCCGTCATGACCGAGGCCCCCCGCACCGTCCGGGCGGCGGTGGGGATCGCGGTCGTCACCGCGCTGTCGCGGGTCGTCGGGTTCGCCCGGGTCCTCGTGGTGGCCGCGGTGCTCGGGACGACCTTCCTGGGCAACGCCTTCCAGTCCGCCAACTCGATCTCCAACGTGGTGTTCGAGCTGGTGGCCGCGGGGGCGCTGTCGGCCGTGCTCGTGCCCGCGTTCGTGGACCTGCTCGAGAGCGGGAAGCAGCGCGACGCCGAGGAGGTCGCCGGCGGCGTCCTGGGCGTCGCCGTGGTGCTCCTGGGATCGCTGGCGCTGGTCGGTGTGCTCGCCGCGCCCTGGCTCGCCCGGCTCCTGACCCTCGGCGTGCCCGAGCGCGTCGCCGCCGACCAGCGCGACCTCGTGGCGTTCCTGCTGGTCTTCTTCCTGCCCCAGGTCGTGCTCTACGCCGCGGGCACGGTGGCGACCGGCGTGCTGCACGCCAAGCGCCGGTTCCTCGCGGTGGCGGCCGCGCCCATGGCCAACACGCTGGTCATGGTCGTCTGCCTGCTCGCCTTCCGGGCCGCCACCGACGGCTCGTCGTCGCTGGAGCTGAGCCTGGGGGAGCGGCTGCTCCTCGCGGCCGCCGGCACCGGGGGCGTGATCGCGTTCACCGGTGTCCTCGTGGGGGCGTGCCGGGCCACGGGGTTCCGTCTCCGGCCCCGGCTCAACGGCCGCGACCCCCGGGTCGTGCGGGTGCTCCACCAGGCCGGCTGGGGCGTCGTCCTCCACACGTCGGCCGGGGTCCTGCTGGGCGGCGCCATCCTCGCCGGCGCCGCGGTCGAAGGCGGCGTCGTCGCCTACCAGGTCGCCTGGGTCTTCTTCCTCGCCCCGTACGCGATCTTCTGCCAGCCGATCCAGACGGCGATCCTGCCGGAGTGGGTGGTCGAGACGCGCGACGCCACGCTCGAGCGGTTCTCCACGTCGGTGCGGTGGGCCATCGAGCGCATCGCCCTCCCCGTGCTGCCGCTGGCCGCGGTCATGGCCGCCCTCGCCGGTCCGGGCATGCGCCTGCTCTCGTTCGGGGCCGCCACCGACGGCAACGGCCCTGAGCTGCTGGCCGTCGCCGTCGCCACCCTCGCCATCGGCCTGCTCCCGTACGCCGCGTTCCTGCTCCTCGCCCGGGCCTTCTACGCGCTCGGCGACAGCAAGACGCCCGGCAAGGTCGCCCTGCTCGTCGCCGGCGCCGGTGCCGCCGTCATGGCCGTCGGTGCGGTGCTGACCCACGGCACCGCCCGCATCGCCATCCTCGGCCTGGCGCACACCGTCGCCCAGGTCCTGGGCTCGATCGTCCTGGTCGTGCTGTTGACCCGCCGCACCGGCCACCGCGTCGTCACGCCGGTCGTCGGGGTCATCGCCGCCATCGCCACGGTGGTCGGGGTGCTCATGTGGCTCGGCGCCCGTGCCATCTTGGCCTCCTCCGACGGTCGGGGCGCCGACCTCGTGGCTGTGGCCGCGATGGTGGTCGCGGGCGGTGCGCTGACCGCCGCGCTCTACGCCGCGGCCGGGGTCCCCAAGCGCCTCACCGCCCGCCTGGTGGTCAAGGCCGACCCGATCGATGAGGACGCCGTGCCCGCGGGCGGGTTCGCGTGAGGCGCGCCGCTGCGCTGGCCCTCGGCGCCCTGCTGCTCGCGGCGGCAGCCACCGGCTGCTCGGACGATCGGGTCACTCGGCCGGGTCCGGCTGAGCGGGTCCTGATCGTCACGATGCCCGGGGTGACCTGGGGCGAGGTCTCGGCGGAGGCCACGCCCAACCTCCAGGGCCTCGTGGACCGCTCGGCCATCGGCGCCGTCTCGACGCGCATCGGCCGGTTCCGCCAGTCCGCAACTGCGGCCTACCTCACCCTCGGAGCGGGGACCCGCTCGGTCGTCCCCGATGTCGACACCGGCGTCGCACTGAACCCCGGGGAGGTCCACGGCGGGGTGCCCGCCCTCGAGCTCGTCGCCCGGCGCACCGGCCGCGCGGCGGACGGCATCGCCTACATCCCGGTCGGCGCCACCATGCAGGCGAACCGCGACTCGCCGTTCGCCTCGGAGCCGGGAGCCCTGGGCGAGGCCCTGGCCGAGGCCGGCGTCCGGCGGGCCGTGATCGCCAACGCCGATGCGGCCGAGGGCTTCGCCAGCGATGCACCACCGCCCGAGGGAGCGTACAAGCGCAGCGCGGCGACGGCGCTGATGGACCGCGACGGAGTGGTCCCGGAGGGCAACGTCGGCCGCGACCTGCTCCAGCTCGATCCGGCGGCTCCCTTCGGCCGGCGTCTCTCGCAGGCTGCCGTCGTCCGCGCCTTCGAAGACGCCTGGAACCAGCCGGGGCGATCCGTCGTGCTGGTGGAGGCCTCCGACCTCTCCCGGGCGGCGGCGTACGCCTCCCGATCGAACGAGGCCCAGCAGTCGGCCCTCCAGGAGCGGGCGCTCACCGACAGCGACGCCCTCCTCGGCCGCCTCCTCGAGGACGTCGATCCCGAGACCGACGCCGTGCTGGTGGTGGCACCGACCGCGCCCGGCGGCCTCGGGATCACCGTGCTGCAGGCGGCCAACGTCGACGGCGGCATGGTGCGATCCGCCAGCACGCGCCGCAAGGGCTACGTGTACCTGGCCGACGTGGCGCCGACCGTGCTCGAACTGCTGGGCGAGCCCAGCCCCGCGGGCATCGAGGGGACGCCGATGGACGCCGTGCCCGCCCGCGGCGACCGCGTGGCGCACCTCGAGCGCCAGGCCGAGGCCGCCCAGGTGCGAGCCGACCGCCTCCCGCTCGTGGTCGCCCTGGTGATCCTCGCCCTGGCCGTGCTCACCCTCGCCGTCGTCCTCCAGGACCGCCTGGCGCCCCGGGCCCGGGCCGCGATCCGGCCGCTCTCGTTCGGCGCCCTCGGGCTGGTCCCCGGCACGTTCCTGGCCGCGCTGGTGCCCGCCAGCCGCACCAGCGCCCTCGTCTACGCGCTCGTCGTCGTGGGCGTGGCCGCCGGTGTCGGCGCCCTCAGCACCGTCGTCGACCACCGGTGGCCGGGTACCGGCGCGCTCGTCGCGGTCGGGTCCGTGCTGCTGCTGGTGGTGGTCGACCTCCTCGCCGGCGCTCCGCTCCAGGTGAACTCGGTCTTCGGCTACTCGATGGCGGTCGCCGGGCGCTTCACCGGCCTCGGCAACCTGGCCTTCGCCCTGTTCGCCTCGGCGGGGGTCTGCTTCGCGGTGCTGGCCCACGACCGCTTCGGCCCCCGTGCCCTGCCATGGATCGGCGCCACCCTCGTGGCCCTGGTGCTCTTCGAGGGCCTGCCGATGCTGGGCGCCGACGTCGGCGGTGTGCTCTCCGTCGTGCCGGCCTTCGCGCTGACCTACCTCGCCTTGCGGGGCCGCAGCATCGGGTGGCGCGAGGTGATCGCCTGTGGCCTCGCCGGCGTCGTGGTGGTCGCCCTGCTCGGCCTGCTGGACTCCTCGCAAGCGGCATCGTCGCAGACGCACCTGGCCCGCATCGGCGAGCACCTGGCCGCCGGGCGGCTGGGGTCGGTCGGCACCATCTTGTGGCGCCGGGTCCACGCCAGCTTCGGCGGGAGCTCGGCGCTGGTGTGGATCCTGTGCCTGGCGCTCGTCGGCGCCGCGCTGGTGCAGGCCGGCGCGGTCGCCCGCAAGCTGGTCGGGCCTGACGCGCCCCAGCGGTCCCACCCACCTGAGACAGCCGCCCTCGCGCTGGGCCTCGGGGTGCTCGCCCTGGTCGGCCTCGTGGTCAACGATTCCTCGATCGCCGTGCCGGCGACCATGCTGATCGTCATCGTGCCCGTCCTGATCCTCCGCCGCACCGCCCCGGGAGCCTCCTCGTGACCGTCGTGGTGGCCCTGGCGGCCGGGCTCGCAGCGGCCGTCGTACTGGAGCGCACGACCCACGCCATCTTCGAGCAGCCCGTCCTCGCCCGGGAGAACTACCGCGGGGCGCGCCTCGCGACCGCGTCGGGAGTCCTGATCGTCGTGGCGGTGATCGCGGTCGAGGGGGCCCGCACCATCGTCGAGCTCCTCGGCGCGTCCGACGGCGCGACGGCCCGGTACCGCCTCGTGGTGCTGGCCACCGTGATCGCCTTCGGCGCCCTCGGGTTCATCGACGACGTCCTGGGCGACAACGCCGAGAAGGGGCTGAAGGGCCACATCGCTGCGGCCTTGCACGGCCGGGTCACCACCGGGTTCATCAAGCTCGGCGGGGGAGCGTCGGTCGCCCTCGTCGTGGCCGGTGCCGCGCTCGGGGGCTCAGCGGGGCGCATCATCGTCGATGCCGCCCTCATCGCCCTGGCCGCCAACCTCGGCAACCTGTTCGACCGGGCACCCGGCCGCACCATCAAGGTGGCGCTGCTGTGCTGGGTGCCCATCGCCCTGCTGGCCGGTACCAGTGCCACCGGTCTGGCGCTGGCGGTCGTGATGGGTGCAGCGGTCGGCCTGTTGCCCTCCGATCTGGGCGAGCGCTCGATGCTCGGCGACACCGGGGCGAACGCCCTGGGCGCCGCCCTCGGCGTGGCCGTCGTGCTCACGGTGTCGCCCACGAGCCGGACCGTCGTCGCCGCGGCCCTGGTGGTCCTGACGCTCACCTCCGAAGTGGTCTCGTTCACCAAGGTGATCGAGCGCGTGCCGCCGCTGCGTGCGTTGGACCGCCTCGGCCGCCACCCGGAGGACCCCTCGTCGTGACCCGCCCCCGTCTGCTCCTGCTGGTCCTCGCCACCAGCCTCCTGCCGATCCTGGTCCCAGCGCGGCCGGCGGGCGCCCAGACGGTGGCCGATCGGCCCGGACGCCTCCTGGTCGTGTCGCTGCCCGGCGTCACCTGGGCCGATGTCGACCACCAGGAGCTCCCGAACCTCGATGCCTTCCTCGAGGACGCGGCCATGGCCGACCTCGCCCCCCGGGGTGTCTCGCCGCGCTCGGGCCCGGGCGACGCCTACCTGACCATCTCCGGTGGCAGCCGAGCTACCACCGTCCCCGAGATCGACGGCCAGGTCCTGGCGGTCGACGAGGAGAGCATCGGCACCGCAGCCGGCGACATCTACCAGCGCCGGACGGGCAAGGACCCTTCCGGCCCGTACGTCTCGCTGGCGTGGCCGAGCCTCGAGCGGGTCAACGCGGCCGAGCCCTACGAGACCGAGATCGGGACTCTCACCGAGTCCCTCCAGCGGGGCTCCGTCGCCGTCGCCGCCATCGGCAACGCGGATGGGACCGACTCGATCGGGCCCTCCTACGAACGCCAGGTCGGCCTCGCCGTCGCCGATCGAACCGGCGTGGTCCCCGACGGCTCGCTGGGCAAGGACCTGCTGGCGCCGGCACCCGAGCAGCCCTTCGGTGTCCGCCTCGACATCGACGTCGTCGAGGAGCGCTTCGGCGACATCTGGGCAGCGTCGGACCCCCGGGAGACGGGCGGAGGTGGAATGGTCCTCGTCGAGGCATCGGACCTGGCCCGCACCCTGCGGTACCGGCCCATCGTCGACGACGAGCGGTACCAGCAGATGTGGGCCCAGAGCCTCGAGCAGTCCGACGAGCTGCTCGGACGCCTGCTGGCGACGGTCGATGCCGAGCGGGACACCGTCTTGGTGGTGGCGCCCTACAACGGCAAGGGCGACCGCGACCTGACCGTGGTCGCCCTCCGCGGCCCGGGGATCGAGCCCGGGTACCTGCGGTCCGCGTCCACGCAGCGCCCGGGCTTCCTCACGCTCGTCGACGTGGGCCCCACCATCCTCGACACCTTCGGGCTGGCGCGCCCGGTGGTGATGGAGGGTCGCCCCGCGGTGGACGTCGCCTCGGGGGCGTCGACCAAGGCGCGGATCGACCACCTCGTCACCCGCAACCGGGAGTCCCGCCACCGCGAGCAGCTCCTCACGCCCACCACGATCCTCGTGGTCGTCGTGATGGCCGCCGTGTTGGCCCTGGCCATCGCGGCCCACGCCAACCGGTGGGGCCGGCGGACCCGCGCGGCCATCGGCTTCGCCGGCCTCGTCGACCTGACGCTCCTGCCGGCCTCGTACCTGGCGCGGCTCTTCGCCCTCGAGGACCACCCGACGAGCTTCTACTGGCTGTTCCTGCTCGCCACCGCGCTGGCGGTCCCCGCCGTGGCGTGCGCGCTGGCCCGTGGCCGCGGCGCGACCCGTGCGCCCCTCGTCGCCGTGCTGTCGCTCGTGGGCCTCGTGCTGATCGTCGACGTCGTGTCGGGGTCGCACCTCAGCCTCGGGGCGGCGTTCGGGTACTCGCCCACGGGCAACTCCCGCCTGTACGGCATCAGCAACTACTCCTACGGCCAGCTCGCGGCGGCCGCCTGCCTGGTCGCGGCCTGGATCGCCGCCGTGCGCGCCGACCGGCTCGGGAAGACCGCCGCCATCGGGCTGATGCTCGCCACCCTGGTCGTCCTCGGCGTCCCCATCTGGGGGTCCGACGTCGGCGGGGTCCTCGCGTTCACCCCCGCGGTCGCCACCTTCGCCGTGCTCGTCACGGGCCGCCGCGTCCGGTTCCGGACGCTGCTGGCGGGCGCCGTCGCCACCGGACTGGCGATCGTCGCCTTCGCCCTGCTCGACCTGGCCCGGGCCCCGTCGGACCGCGGTCACCTCGGCCGTCTGTTCGAGCGCATCGGCGACGAGGGCCCGAGCCCGGTGATCGCCCTGGTGCAGCGCAAGCTCACCGCCAACCTCGAGGTCTCGACCTCGTCGATGTGGGTGCTGGCGATCCCGCTGGCGGTCATGTTCTGGCTGTACCTGCGCCGCTCCCAGGGCCGCCCGTTCGACGCCATGGCCGCCTCGTTCCCGACCCTGCCCGCGGGCCTGTGGGCGGCCCTCGTCGCGGCCGTCTTGGGCAGCGCCCTCAACGATTCGGGAGCGATCATCGGCGGGGTGATGGCCATGGTCACCGCCACCTCGCTCGCCTTCCTGCTCGTCACGGGCGACCCGCCTGCTGTACCGGCCGACGAAGCGGTGCGCGCCGAAGCGACCTCACCGGGTTAGGGTGCGCTCCCGTGGTGATGACAGCGACGCACACGGAGAAGCGCCCATGACGAAGCACATTTTCGTGACGGGCGGCGTGGCCAGCTCGCTCGGCAAGGGCCTCACGGCCTCCTCGCTCGGACGGCTGCTGAAGGCACGGGGCCTGCGGGTCACGATGCAGAAGCTCGACCCGTACATCAACGTCGACCCCGGCACGATGAACCCGTTCGAGCACGGCGAGGTCTTCGTCACCGACGACGGCGGCGAGACCGACCTCGACC
>CAZCVS010000126.1:4747-8305 GCA_964501845.1 uncultured Iamiaceae bacterium | reverse complement strand
TCGGTGCAGGGGAGCCACATCAAGATCCTGTCCGACTCCGCCAAGATGGTCCGCGACCTCGGCCGCATCGCCAAGAACTACGGGCGGTCGGCCTCGCTGTACCTGCTGGAGATGCACGACGCCTCGCTGGGCGGCGAGCTGGCGGCGCTGCTCGAGAAGGTGGCGCCGGCGGCGGTGGCCGCCGAGATGGGCTCCGATGTGCTCGTGCTCCTGCCGTTCACCGACCGGACCTCAGCCGATCAGATCAGCCGGCGCCTGCGCGAAGAGCTGCCGGGCAGCCAGGTCCGGCTGCGGCTGCTCCCGGTCGAGGAGCTGCTGGCCCCTCGCCTCCACCGCGAACGCGAGGCGCTGCTGGCGGCGAGCCGGGGCAACTTGTGACCGAGCCGGTCGAGGACGGACCCGTGACCGAGCGCGTCAAGGACCGGCACCAGACCGGTGAACCGGTGCGGATGACCTACAGCCTCTTCCCCACCAGCACGCGGGGTCGCGTGGGCTACGGCATCTTCTACGCCGTGCTCATGCTGGTGGCGATCGGCATCGTCGGTCGGGGCCCCACCAGCTCGGTGCACGTTGAGGGCGACACCATCGAGTTCCTGCAGCCGTCGCCTTCGGGAGACCTGCCCACGTCGGAGGCGCTGGGCGAGTGGACCTACGAGGGCGGCACGTGGACGGTCGACGGCGGCGCCGTGGGCGAGGCGTCCCAGGCGGCCGCGACCTTCGCCATCTTGGCGGTGACGCCGCAGTCGTCGGTCGAGGCCACCTACGCCACGCTCGCTGACGGCGCCGCACTCATCTTCCGCTACCAGGACCCCGCCAACTACTGGGGCGTCCGGGCGGCGCCGTCGTACGGCGGCTGGAACATCGTGAAGGTCGTCGACGGCCGCGAGGAGGTCGTGCGCGTGCTGGTGGGCCAGGCGCTCGACGACACCCAGGTGGGCGTGCAGCAGGCCGGCAGCCGGTTCCGGGTGATGCTCAACGGCCTGGTCCGCAGCCGGGTCGACGACAAGGACCTGGCCTCCGCCCCTGGCGTGGGCCTGATGGCGCCGGCGGGCGACGGTACCCGTCGCCCGGCCCGCGTGCAGTCGCTCACCGTCGGCACCTTCGACGGCACCATCGCCCTGCGTGACGGCGACGACGAGCGCCAGGACCAGATCATCCCCGAGCTCAACCCGGGCGGCACCTGATGGTGGCGGCCGTCTCGCCGGCGGGACCTGGCGAGGTGGTGCCGCCCTTGGCCGCCGCGCCGGCCAAGGGCGGCGGCGTCTTCACCGGCCTCAACGGGATCCGGGCCCTCGCCGCGGTCGGCATCCTGGTCGAGCACACGATGGCGGTGACCCTGGCACCCGACACGCTGGTCAGCAACCCGCTGCGGGCACCGCTGGTGATCTTCGTGGTGCTGTCGGGCTTCTTGAACTACCGGCCGTGGGTGGTGGCGCACCTGCGCAACGAGGATCCACCCGACAGCCGCACCTACCTCACCCGCCGCATGCTGCGGGTGTTCCCCCTCTACTGGGTCGTGCTGGCGACGTACCTCGCGGTGCGCGGCTTCGGTCAGATCCAATCGGCGGCGGACCTCGCGAAGGTCGTGTTCCTGCTCCAGACCTTCGACAAGCGGCTGGTGTTCTCCGGCGTCGGTCCGGCCTGGACGCTCTCGTTGGAGTTCACCTTCTACCTGATGCTCCCGCTCTTCGCCGTCTTCGTGCGGTGGGTGGCGCGGTGGCTCGGAGCGCGCGACGCCTCCGGTCGGCTCCTGGCCGAACTGGCCGTTGTGGCCGGGTTCTGGCTCATCGGTCCGGCGGTCCGCCTGGGCTTCGGGGTGGGCGAGCGCTACATCACCGACGTGCCGTCGTGCGCCGACATGTTGGCCACGGGCATGCTCATGGCCATCGCCTCGGCGTGGGTCTCCGAGGGCAACGCGCTCCCGAGGTTCCTGGCTCGCTGGTGCAACTGGACCTGGTCCGGGGTCATCGCGGTGGCCGTGGTGCTGATCGTCTTCATGGGCCTCCCGTCGCCGTTGCCGCCGCTGCCGCAGGCGCCGGCGTACCTGAGCGTCTTCCGCATCGCCTCCGCGCTGTTCCTGGGGGCCACGCTCATCGGCATCAGCCTCTTCGCCGACGAGCGCCACCCGCTGCGCCGGTTCTTCTCGATCAAGCCGCTGCAGACCCTGGCGGTGCTGTCGTTCGGGCTGTACCTGTGGCACGTGCTCGTCATCGACGAGCTCGTCGATCGCATCGGCGGCTACTCGGCGTCGATGCTGGTGCCGCTCACGTACTGCACGTTCATGTTCGCCATCACCCTCGCCGCCATCACCTACTTCGGTGTGCAGCTCCCGGTGGAGGGGCTCCGCCGCCGCATCCGCTTCACGCCGCGCGCCGCGAAGGCGCGGCCCGAGCGGAAGCCTCACCCCTCGCCCTTCACGATCCCCGCATCGGCCCGGGACATGCTGCCGCTGGCGGGTTACCGGGCGTGGGCGGCCGGGTTCGTGGTGGTCGCCCACGTGATCTTGGCAGCGCGCGTCGAGCACATCGTCCCGCTCATGACGCCGTACCACAGCCTCGCGTTCGTGGTCCCGTTGTTCTTCGCCCTGGCCGGGTTCATGACCTACCGGCCGTTCGTGACCGCCAACCTCACCGGGGCCGCACCGCCCAACGCCAAGCGCTTCATCTGGCGGCGGATCGTGCGGATCTACTTCTTCTACGTGATCGTGCTCACGGTGTACCTGCTGATCGTGCCGATCTTCCGGCCGGACACCTTCCTCGGGTACCTCCAGCTCTACACGCTCACCCAGGTGTACGACCCCGACCTGCTCCTCAAGGGCGTGCCCGCCGCCTGGTTCGTGGCCGCGCTCTTCCCCCTCTACCTCCTCGCGCCGGCGTTCGGCTCGCTCGCCCGCACCATCGCCAACCGTGCCGGGGTCCCCACCATCCGCCTGCGGGTCCAGAGCGAGCTGTTCGTCGCGATGGCGATTATCGTCACCTCCGTCACCATCCGCACCGCGCTGGTGGCCGGCCAGGTGAAGGGATCCACCAGCTGGCCCATCGCCTACGCCGACTACTTCGCCCTCGGCATGCTGTGCGCCTTGGCCAACGTGTGGGCCCGCGGCGGTGGCTCCCTGCCCAAGCTGATCGAGTGGTGGCGGCGCCATCCCAGCACGTCCTACGTCCTGCTGGTCGCGGTCTGCGTCTTCTTCGAGTGGGTCAACCCGCCGGTCGACGGCCCGCTCACCTTGAACATGCAGATCTTCCGCTTCGCCGCCTACTTCGTGCTGGTCTCGCTGATCCTCGTGCCGGCCACGCTGTCGGGTCCGCTCTCGTGGCTGAACCGCTTCATGGCGTCGTTCCCCATGGTGGTCCTGGGCCTGGCGGCCTACAGCACCTACCTGTGGCACCAGCTCGTGCTCATCGCCATCGCCTACCGGTTCGGCGCCACCATCGACGTCGCCTACTTCTGGCCGATCGTCGTCGCCGGCGTGATCCTCAGCATCGTCGTCGGGCTCATCTCGCTGGTGCTCATCGAGATGCCGCTCGAGAAGGTGAAGGACCTCCCCGTTCGGGGCAA
>CAZCVS010000126.1:0-4647 GCA_964501845.1 uncultured Iamiaceae bacterium | reverse complement strand
CTCAGCCGGCGCGGATGACGTAGCGGTAGGTGTGCCAGGCGGGGCCGACGGAGCCGTCGGCTCGGGCGTCGACCACGTCGCCGCCGGCGGCGCGCACCACGGCCTCGACCTCTTCACGGCGCATGCCGTGGAGCTCCATGAGGCCGTCGTAGCCGAAGCGCTTCCGGCGGTAGTAGTTCAAGAGCCGGTTGGGGAGCACGGCGAAGCCGATGCCGAGCGGGGTCTTGAGGTTCGGATGGCTGGGGATGGTCACGTAGGCGACGCCTCCGGGCCGCAGCACGCGCAGGAACTCCCGCAGGTAGGCCGTCTTGTAGCGGTTCTCGATGTGCTGGAGGACGATGATCGACAAGACGAGGTCGAACGAGTCGTCTGCGAAGGCGGCCAGATCGTCACCCTCGTTGAGCTGGTACGTGACCCGGGAGCCCACCTGGTTGTGCTGCTCGGCGCCGGCGATCATCGACGGGGCGATGTCGATGCCGACCACCTCGTGGAGGTGCTCGGCGAGGGCGAGGGTCAGTCGGCCGAAGCCGCAGCCGAAGTCGAGCGCCCGCCCGTCGGCGGGCACCTCGACGCCGAGGCCCCCAAGGTCCGCGATGGCTTCGTCGACCGCCTCGCGGCCGGTGGCGAAGAACTCGTCGGGGTCCCACTGGTTGCCGTGGCGGTCGTTCTCGGTGCAGATGGCCCAGAGCGGATCGTTCTGGCCGAGGTCGTCCCAGTTCCGCTGCACCTCGCTGAGTTCCACGGGGGGATCGTAGGCCCTGGGCACCCGGGGGACCGCCAGGCAGCGGGTACGGTGCAGCGGTGGTCACATCGGGGACAGCGGCACCGCCTGGTGCGGTCGATCAATCGGGCCTCTGGGGTCTGCGGGCGGTTGCCGCCGTCGTCGTCGTCATGGCCCACGCCGTGGTGATCGCGGGCATGGCTCAGGAGGAGTGGCCGGCGCTGTTCGCCGTCTCGGCCATCGCGTTCGTCCACGTGTTCCTGGTGCAGTCGGCGTACCTGCTCGGCCGGGCCTTCCTGTGGCGCCAGCGGTCCGCGGAACCGCCGGGGAGGACGGCGCGCTTCCTCTGGCAGCGGGCCACCCGGATCCTCCCGGGGTACTGGCTGATGCTCGTGGTCGCCATCCCGGTGATGCACCTCGCCGTGTGGACCAACGCGCTCGACGCGATCGCCGCCCTCTTCCTGGTGAACGTCTACTCCGTGCCCGCCCTGTTGGCGGCGCCCATCTTCGTGTGGTGCCTCCAGGTGGAGGTCGGCTTCTACCTCCTGCTGCCGCTGCACGACCGCCTGTCTCGCCGCCTGGTGGGCATGGGCCGGTTCCCCGAGCAGCCCCTCATGGTGCTGCTGCTCGGCTACGCCGTCTTCGGCGTGCTGTTCGTGGCTGCCCTCTACACCGGGCAGTGGAAGGTCGGGTTCACCTGGCCGTTCGCCTACCTCACCACGTTCGCCCTCGGTCTGGGCCTGGCGGTGGTCGACGTGTGCCGGCCGCCAGGTGTCCCCGGCAACCGCCGGCCTCGCCTCAGCGCGGCGTGGTGTGTCGCCATCGCGATGCTCATCCTCACGCTCATGATCGCCACCCGCCTGCCTCCGGAGGCGATCAACATCACCCAACCCATCCCGTTCTGGCAGTCGATGATGCGGCGGTTGGCCAACGACCTCGCTGCCTTCTTCCTGGTGGCCGCGTTCGTGTTCCCCGATGGGCGGCGCAGCCTCGTCCACCGCGTCCTGTCCTCGCCGGCCGCCCTGTGGCTGGGCCAGCGGAGCTACCACCTCTACCTCTGGCACATCCTCGTGCTGATCCAGCTCGACCAGCACCTGCGCGGCGATCGGCACCACCTGCCGTACGTCCAGCTGGTGGCGCTGGGCATCCCGCTCTCGATCTTGGTGGCGGCGGCGGCTCACCGGCTGGTGTCGCTCGTGACCCCCCGGTTGCGGACCATGGGGCCCCGTGCGGCCCCGGTGGTGGCGGTCTCGTGAGCGATCCCTCGACCACGCCGCTGACGCGCCGCGTCGGCCGCACCTGGAAGCTGCTCAGCGGCTTCCGCTACGAGCAGTCCGACCCGGCGCGCTACTACACGATGCTCGCGGCCGACTCAGCGGCGCTGCTGGCCGACCACCTGCCCCTGGCCGGGGCCACGGTCGTCGACATCGGGGGCGGTCCCGGGTACACCGCTGCGGCCCTGCGGGACCGGGGCGCGGCCGCCTTCACCTTGGACGCGTACGTCGACGAGCTCGAGCTGCACGACCGCGTGCCCGAGCTCGCGGTGGCCGGCGACGGGCAGAACCTCCCGCTCGGCGACGGCGTGCTCGACGGTGCGTGCACGTTCAACGTGCTCGAGCACGTGCCGAACCCGTGGGCCTTCCTCGCCGAGCTCACCCGGGTGACCCGCCCCGGTGGGATCGTGTTCGTGGGCGTCACCAACTGGCTCTCGCCGTGGGGGGGCCACGAGACCTCGCCGTGGCACTGGCTCGGCGGCCGCCGGGCGCTGGAGCGCTTCGACCGCAAGCACCCCGAGCAGCCGGCCAAGAACCGCTTCGGCGAGAGCCTGCACCCGGTGCACATCGCCGAGGTCCTGCGGTGGGCCGAGGCGTGCCCGGACGTCGACGTGGTCGACGCCTTCCCCCGCTACTACCCCTCGTGGGCTCGGGGGCTGGTGCGCATCCCCGGCATCCGCGAGGTCGCGTCGTGGAACCTCGCCATCGTGTTGCGGGTGCGCTGAGCGCGTCCTGCCCGGGGACGCGCGAGCGCAGCGGCCGGGGGAGGGGGCGGACCTACTCGGTCGCGTCGAGGATGGCGTCGGCCTCGGCTGCGGCGCGGGCGAGCTCGAGCTCCTCGGCCGCCCGGGCGGCCCGTGCCGACGGGGAGAGGATGCGAGTCCACGCCCACCAGGCCACGGCCGCGAGGATCACGGCGACGACCAGGTACTGGAAGGTGCCGACCCACTCGGCGACCTGCTCCCAGTTGTCGCCGAGCTTGTAGCCGGCACCGATCAGCACGGAGTTCCAGACCAGGCTCCCGATCGCGGTGTACAGGGTGAACTGCGCCGGGTTCATGCGGCGGAACCCGGCGGGGACCGACACGAGGGAACGGATGAGGGGCACGCACCGGCAGATGAGCACCGCGAAGGTCGAGTGGCCGTCGAACCAGGCGTCGGCCCGCTCGAGATCCTTGGGCTTCACGCCGAGCCAACGGCCGTACTTGGCGATCAGGGCGTACAGGCGAGGCTCACCGATGGCGGCCGCGATGAGATACAGCGCCCATGCGCCCACCAGCGAGCCGATGGTCGCCGCGATGATCATGCCCACGAGGAGGGCATCACCCCGCGAGGAGGCCAGGCCGGCGGCCGGCAGCACGACCTCGGAGGGGATCGGCGGGAAGATGTTCTCCAGCGCCACCAGCAGTGCGACGCCGAGGTACCCGATGGCGTCGATGACGGAGATGATCCAATCGGTCAGATCGCCCATCAAGAAGTCGGAAAGGCCGGCGAGGAGCATAGGGTCGCCACGCTACTGGCCCACCCTGCACCCGCCCCAAGCCAGCAGGCCCCGGGCGCGCCACCGGCGTGCGCCCGGTCCCTGCTGGGTGGGGCGCACGCCGGTGGATCGTGCTGAGTGCTGCCCGGGGCAGCGAGGGTCGGTCAGGCCGAAGCGGCGATCACGTCGGCCTCGGCGGCCAGGGCCGCCTTCTCGCCGGACTTCTTCGAGTAGGCGATGGCGCCCACGACGACGATCGTCGCGGCCACGGCGATCAGGATCGCCGCGGCTTCGGGGGCCTGGTCGATCATGATGATGTTCCCGTTGACCGAGAAGAGCTTGTCGTTGTCGTACAGCTTGATGATGGCGGGGAGGATCAGCAGCGAGACCAGGTTCATGACCTTGATCAGCGGGTTGAGCGCCGGGCCGGCGGTGTCCTTGAACGGGTCGCCGACGGTGTCGCCGATGACGGCGGCCTTGTGGCCCTCGGAGCCCTTGCCGCCCTCGGCGCCGTCCTCGATGTACTTCTTGGCGTTGTCCCAAGCGCCGCCGGCGTTGCTGAGGAAGTTGGCCATGAGCTGGCCGACCACGATGACGCTGGCCAAGAAGGCGCCCAGCGAGATGGGGCCGAGGCCGAAGCCGATGATGACCGGGGCGAGCACGGCGATGATGGCCGGCGTGGCGAGCTCGCGCAGCGAGGCCGTGGTGCAGATGTCGATGGCCGGGCCGTAGTCCGGCTGCTTCTCGCCGCTCATGATCTTGCCGTCGGCGAACTGGCGCCGGACCTCCTGCACCACCACGCCGGCGGTGCGGGACACGGCGCGGATGGCGAGCGAGGAGAAGATGAAGGCGATGGAGCCGCCGACGAGGAGGCCGATGAAGACCTTCGGGTCGGCCACGTTGATGATGTAGGACTCACCACCCCGCCAGAGCGGGCCGAGCTGCTCGATGATCGTCTCGCCGTAGGAGGCGAACAGGGCCACGGCGGCGATGACGGCCGAGCCGATGGCGAAGCCCTTGGTGACGGCCTTGGTGGTGTTGCCCACGGCGTCGAGCGCCACCATGATCCGCTCCGGTTCGCCCTCGAAGTTGCCCGACATCTCGGCGATGCCTGCCGCGTTGTCGGCGACGGGGCCGAAGGTGTCCTCGGCCACGATGATGCCGGTGGTGGAG
>CAZCVS010000125.1:0-8335 GCA_964501845.1 uncultured Iamiaceae bacterium | reverse complement strand
GCCCGCATCGGCAACCGGGACCTGACGGACCTGGCCGCGCCCAACCAGGTGATCGACGGTTACCGCGACGGCGCCACGGTCGTGCTCCAGGGACTGCACCTCACCGATCCGGCGCTAGCGCGCTTCGCCAACAACCTGGCGCTGGAGCTGGACCAGCCGGTGCAGGTCAACGCCTACCTCTCCCCATCGTCGGCACGCGGCCTCGACGTGCACTTCGACTACCACGACGTGTTCGTGGTCCAGCTCGACGGCACCAAGCGCTGGCGGGTCTGGCCGCCCACCGACCGCAGCCGCGATCCGATCGGCGGGAGCCACGCCGGGCCCCGCCCCACCATCGACGAACTGGGCGACCCCGCCATCGACCTCGTGCTCGAGCCCGGCGACGTGCTCTACCTGCCCCGGGGCCACCCCCACGTCGCCGAGACCACCGACCGGCCCTCCGCTCACCTCACCGTCGGCGTGCTCGCCATCACCTGGCACCGCGTCGTGCGGCGAGCCGTCGACGACGAGATCGCCGCCGGCCGGCTCCGGTCGTCGATCCCGCTCTCGACGCTCGAACCCGGACCGGCGTCATCCGACCCCGTACCGGACCTCACCCTGTTCGACCTGGACCTGGGATCGGCAGCAGTGCGCCGGTGGGTCGCCCACGAGGTCTGGAGCCGCCAGGCCGCCACCCGCCTCCGCCCGCTGGAGCCCATCGACCCCGCCGTCGCCGACGGTCCGCTCGCCGTCGCGCCCGGCCCCCTGATCGCGCTGAGTGCAGCCGACGGCCGGTCGCTGCTCTTCATCGGCGACCGCACCATCGACCTGCCCGACGAGGCGCACCCGTTCCTGACCGCGCTCATCCAGGCCGAGGCGCCGATCCGTCGAGCGGAGCTGCCCGGCCTCGACGACGACTCGTCCCGCGTCGTCATCGCCCGCTTGCTCGACGAAGGGGTGCTGAGCCCCCACACACCGGATGGGGAACCCTCGTGATCGACCGCTTCGTGTGCTCCGACGCATCGGTGGGGCGCGGCGAGGGCGTCGTGGCCACCGCCTCGCAGGTCCGCGGCTGGCTGCTCGTCGAGGTCCACGGCGCCTGGGGCGTCGACGCCGTCACCGAGAGCCACCTCGGCGCCCACGTGCCCGAGGGCTGGAAGGCCGACCTGAAGCGGCGGGGCATCCGGACCATCTGCATCCGACCCGCGGACCGAGGCGTCGACCCGGAGACCGCCCGGGTCTTCTTCGTCGTCGCGGCCCGCCCCGGCCGCACCGAGGGGCGGGTCTGGGCCCGCACGCTGCCGACGCTCTCCGCGGTCCGTCACGTCACCGACGACCTCAGCCTCGACGAGGACCCGCACGGCTGGGATCGCCACCCCGGGCGCCTCGTCCTGGTCTGCACCAACGGCAAGCACGACCAGTGCTGCGCGAACCGCGGCCGCCCCGTCGTGCGTCACCTGCGGGACTCGCGGTGGGCCGACGAGGTCTGGGAGTGCTCGCACATCGGCGGCGACCGCTTCGCCGCCAACCTGGTCGTGTTGCCCGACAGCCTCTACTTCGGGCGGATGGAGCCGCCGGAGGCCGAGTCCCTCCTCGATGCCCACGCCGAGGGGCAGTTGGCCCTCGAGTGGTACCGCGGCCGCTCGACGCTGCGGTTCCCCGAGCAGGCGGCCGAGCACGCGCTGCGCACCGCCCTCGACGTCCGCGGCCTCGACGACGTCGTGATCGAGCCCACGGCCGACCCGGACCGGTACCGAGCCGAGGTGGAGGGCATCGGCACCGTCGACGTCGTCGTCGAGCGCACCGTCGGGATCGTCGATGAGCCCCTGACCTGCCACGGCACCCCGAACCAGCAGGTCCCCCGCTACGTCGCCACCGAGCTCATCGAGGTCCCGCCGGGCCCTGCCTCCTGACGGCCGCCGCTCACCCCTCCGCTGCTGGGTTGGCGCTGCGGCGCCGTTGCCAGACCAGGCCGGCGCTCGCGGCCCCGACCACGGCGACGAGGAGCACCAGGCCGACCAGCGAGGGGGCCGGGCCCGAGCCCGACCCGTCGGAGGAAGCTCCCGCGAGGTCGCGCGCCGACTCGGCAACCGTGGAGGGCGGCCGACCGCACTCGATGCCTTTGCGCCCGCCCTACGCTGGCGGACCCATGGCCACCGATGCAGGAACCTCGTCCCCGCCGCTCCCGGTCCCGGGACGACGACCGGCCACGGTCGCGGTGGCGGCACCGGGTGAGGGCGACGGGTTCTGGGCGGGCGGGCCGAGCGCGGCCCTCGACCGCGACGGCACCGTGTTCCTCGCCCACCGGCTGCGCCGGCCCGTCGGCGATGGCCGCGGCTACGCCGTCGCCGTCAGCCGGTCCGACGACGGCGGCGTGACCTTCACCGAGGTCACCCGGCTCGAGCGGGACTCGTTCGACTGCGACTCGCTGGAGCGGCCGGCCCTGGTCCGTCGCCCCGAGGGGGGATGGCGGATCTACCTGAGCCTGGCGACGCCGGGCACGTTGCACTGGCGGGTGGTGGCGATCGATGCCGACGACCCGGCGGCCTTCGCCCCGGAGGACGCCCGCACGGTCCTCGACGGCGGGCCCCACGACGCGCTCAAGGACACCGTCGTCCACGCCGGACCGGATGGCTGGGAGATGTGGGTCTGCCTCCACCAGGTAACGGACCCCGACCACGCCGACGCCATGACCACCCTCCACGCCACGTCGAACGACGGTCTCGACTGGTCGATCACCGGGACGGTCCTCGCTCCCGACGAGACCTCGACCTGGGACCGCCGCGGCACCCGCATCGCCGCCGTGGTCGACCTCGACGGCAGCCGCCACGCCTACTACGACGGCCGGGCGACCGCGGCGGAGAACTGGGAGGAGCGCACGGGCGTGGCCACCGCCGACGCCGACGGGCAGTTCCGAGCCGAGCCCGGCGGCCCGCATGCCACCTCTCCCTACGCCCGAGGCGCCCTGCGCTACGTCGATGCCGTCGCCGTGCCGGGAGGCCTGCGGCTCTACTACGAGGCATCACGGCCCGACGGGGCTCACGACCTCCTGACGGAGTACGCGCCCCTCCCCGCCTGACCGAGCCAGTCGCGGAAGTCCCGACCGGTCAGGTCGCTCAACAGCTCGATGTCGTCGACGAAGTGCCGCTGCACGGCGACGCGCTCGGCGACGGTCAGCTCGGGCCGGTGGGTGTTCCCCCGCCGCAGCACCGTCCGCAGGGGCCCCTCGACGGTCCGCCACACCTCCGGCGGCGGGAACTGCCCGGCCCACGACCCCGCTCGCACCGCGTACCGGAGGGCCTGGTTGACCGGCGACCCGTCGACCCACCCCGAGACGTTCTCCGCCCGGACCGGACCGAACCCCGACGGGTCGATGTCGACGAAGCGGGCGATCGCCCCGAGCGTCGCGTCGGGCTCGTCGACCAGCTCCCGGTAGCGCACGACGTACACCTGGGCCGGGTCGAAGAAGCGGTACAGGTGCTCGAGCTGGCGGCCGTACCGGCCGAGGTCGACGTAGCGCCAGAACGGAGCCCACCCGCTGGCGACGCGCTCCGCCTCCAGCTCCGTCGCCGCGACGAAGTCCCCGACCGGCTCGTAGCCGTCGCACCAGAGGTGCCCCCAGTTCGAGTGCGCCCGGTCCACCGGGTCGCGAACGACCGCGATCAGCCGGGCACCGGGAACCGCGGCGGCGATCCGCATGTGGGCCGCGGTGTCCCAGAGGTAGAACGGCGTGCTCTCCCCTCGCCGCGCCCCTTCCGGTGCCGCGGCGAAGAGCGCCTCGTAGTCCTGGCGCCGCCAGATCCACTCCTTGCGGCTGTGGGCATCGCCTGGCCCGTGCTGCGGCGGAGGCGGCTGGTCGCCGCACATCCAGTACTTGGGCTCCTTTGGCCACGACATGTACACCCCGGGGTGGCTGGCGAGCGCGGCGTGCACCGCGGTGGAGCCCGCCTTGGGAGCACCGATCACGAAGACGTCAGGCAGCGGCATGGTTCCCTCCGGGTGGGCGGCCCGCGAGTCTCCTCGCTCGAACCCCTAATCCGACGAGATTACTGGGAAAGCACGTCCCCCACCACCCTGACCGCCTTCCGCGCGGTCAGACGACCATCGCGGCGCGGACCTCGTCGAGCGCGTTTTCCCCGCCTGCGCCGGTGCCGGTGACACGGCCCGACTCGAGCACGTAGTACGCATCGGTCGAGCGCAGCGCGAACCCGACGTGCTGCTCGACGAGGATCACGCTGAAGTCCCCCCGCCGCGTGAGGTCCACGATGACCTGCTCGATCTCGGCGACCACGTTGGGCTGGATCCCCTCGGTCGGCTCGTCGAGGATCAACAGGCGGGGCTTGGTCAGCAGCGTCCGGGCGATGGCGAGCTGCTGGCGCTGACCGCCCGAGAGCAGGCCCGCCTGCCGGCTCAGCAGGCCGGTGAGCGCCGGGAACGTGTCGAGGACCTCGTCGATCTCGGAGCGCACGGTCGTGACCAGCTGGAGGTTCTCCAGGGTGGTCATCTGCGGGAAGCAGAGCTGGCCCTGCGGCACGTAGCCGAGGCCGTTGCGGACCCTTCGGTTGGGCCGCGTCCCCGTCACGTCCTCGCCGTCGAGAAGCACCCTCCCGGACTTCACCGGGATCAGGCCGACGGCGACCCGCAGCAGCGTGGTCTTGCCGGCGCCGTTGTGGCCCATGATGGCCACCGCGCCGCCGTCGGGCACCGCCAGGTCGATGTCGAAGAGGACCATCGAACGCCCGTAGCCGGCGGTCACCCCGACCATCTCCAGGATGGGCTCAGGCATCGGCGACCACCTCCGCCACGGTTCCCAGGTACACGGACTGCACCTGCGGGTCGGCTTGGATCTCGGCGACCGTCCCTTCGGCCAGCACGGTCCCGGCGTGCATCACGGTCACGAAGTCGGCGTAGCGCCGCATGAAGTCCATGTCGTGCTCGATGACGACGATGGTCCGGTCGGCGACGATCCGCTGGAGCAGGTCACCGGTCTCCTCGCGCTCCTCCGCACTCATGCCGGCGACGGTCTCGTCCAGGAACATGACCTGCGCGTCCTGCACCAGGAGCATGCCGACCTCGAGCCACTGCTTCTGGCCGTGGGCGAGGATCCCGGCCGGCCGGTGGGCCAGAGCCGTGAGGCCGATCGTCTCCAAGGCCGCTTCGACCTGCTCGGGCACCTTGCCGCGGGCGAGCAGCAGGCGGGCCGGGCTGCGGTGCATGCCCGCGGCGATGTCGAGGTTCTGGAGCACGCTCAGCTGGTCGAAGACGGTCGCGGTCTGGAAGGTCCGGCCGATGCCCAGGCGCACGATCTTGTGCGACTTCATCTCCAGCAGGTCCCGCCCCCGGAACTCGGCGCGGCCGGCGCCGTGCACCAGCCCGGTGAGCGCGTCGACGAGCGTGGTCTTGCCGGCGCCGTTCGGGCCGATGAGGAAGTGCAGGCGCCCCTGCTGGAACGTGACGTCGACATCACTGATGGCCTTGAAGCCGTCGAAGTCGACGGTCAGGCCGCGGATCTCCAGGTAGTCCTCTCCGAGGAACGAGGCGGTCATGCCACCGCCACCGCGTCGGCATCGGTCTCGTTGCGCTGCACCTTCGCCACCTTCGCCGGCCGCAGGCCCTTGAGCTTCGAGCCCAGGGAGGCGAGGCCACCGGGGAGGAACACGATGACCACGATGAACAGGGCTCCTTGGAAGTAGGTCCACTGGGTCGGGAAGTTCTCGGACAGGGAGGACTGCCCGAAGCCGACCGCGATCGCCCCCAGCGCGGGCCCGAGGAGTGAGGCCCGGCCCCCGAGGGCGACCCCGGCGATCAACATGATCGAGGCCGCCGCGTCCACGTTCGATGGCGAGATGATGCCGGCGATCGGGACGAACATGGCCCCGCCGATGCTCGCCATGACGGCGGCGATCACGAACGCCACCAGCTTGATGTTGGCGGGGTCGTAGCCGAGGAACCGGACGCGCTCCTCGGCGTCGCGGGTGGCGACCAGCAGTTCGCCGTACCGGCTCCGGTAGAGCTGCCACACGACGACCAGGCAGCCGATCATGAGGCCCACGGTGATCAGGTAGATGTTCTCCTTGACCTGGGGGTCGTACAGGTTCTGACCGAAGAACGTGGTGAAGGTGTTCAAGCCGTTGAACCCGCCGGTCTGCTTGATCGTCGCGATCAGCAACGTCGAGAAGGCCACCGCCAGCGCCTGGGTGAGGATGGCGAAGTAGGCGCCCTTCACCCGCCGCTTCAAGATGCCGTAGCCGAGGATGAACGAGACGAAGGCGGGCAGGGCGACGATGGCGAACAGGGTGAACGGCCCGCTGCGGAACGGCTCCCACCAGCCCGGCATGGTGGCGTCGCCGTAGAGGACCATGAAGTCAGGCACCTCGCCCGGGCCGGCCGCCTCGAGCTTCATGTGCATGGCCATGGCGTAGCCGCCGAGCGCGAAGAACACCCCCTGGCCCATCACGAGCATGCCGCCCCGTCCCCAGGCGAGGCCGATGCCGATCGCCGCGATCGCCCAGGCGCTGTACTTGCCGAGGTTGCCGAGACGGAACGGGGTCATGGTGCTGGGCGCCCACACCAGCATCACCAGCGCCAAGATGCCGATGGCGAGGAGCGGGCCGTAGTTGGAGAAGAGCCCGGCCGCCGAGCGCCGCTTCAGCGCGGCGGGGGGCTCGACGGCCGCCGCGTCGGGCGCCTCGGAGCTCGGAGAGGCCGCGACCGTCATGCCAGCGACCTCGTGCGGACCGTGAAGAGGCCCTGGGGCCGCACCTGGAGGAAGATCACGACGAGCGCGAAGGTCAGGACCTGCGCCATGGAGCCGCTGGTCCAGTCGGTGAGGAACGCGGTCGCCACGCCGACCGCCCAGGCGGCGATCACGGTGCCCTTGAGCTGGCCGATGCCGCCGGCGACGACCACGAGGAACGCCGGGATGATGTAGGTCGTCCCCAGCGTCGGGTTCGTGCCCGAGATCAAGGCGATGGCGACGCCGCCGACGCCCGCGAGGCCCGAGCCCAAGAAGAAGGTGATGCGGTCCACGTTGCGGGTCGAGACGCCCAGGGTCTCGGCCAGCTCACGGTTCTGGACCGTTGCGCGGATCTGGCGGCCGAACGAGCTGTACTTCAGCACGGCGCTGAGACCGGCCAGGCAGCCGACCGCCAACAAGATGGTGAAGAGCTGCCGATGGGGCCAGGCGTAGCCGAACACCGTGATGCTCCCCCGCATCCAGCTGGGCGGCCGGACGGGATCGCCCTGGGCGCCGAAGAGGTCCCGGGCGAGCTGCTGGAGGATCAGGGCCACCCCGACCGTCGCCAGCAGCGTGTCGAGGGGCCGTTTGTACATCCACTGGATGAGGGTGACCTCGAGCAGCAGCCCGAGGAGCCCGGCGACGAGGAAGGCGGCGGGGATGGCGACCACGATCGAGATGCCGATGCTGCTGATCACCTGCTGGGTGATGTACGCCACGTAGGCGCCGGCCATGAGGAACTCCCCGTTGGCCATGTTGATCACGCCCATCTGCCCGAAGGTGAGGGTCAGGCCGAGCGCCGCGAGCAACAAGATGGCGCCCGTCGCCGTGCCCGTGAGGAAGGGGGTTGTGAAGTCTTGCATCCGGTGCGCCTTCGCGGAGTCGTGTCGAGAGGGACTTCTTCCGATCGGCCGGGGGTGCCGTGCCCGTGCAGCAGCACGGGCACGGCACCTCTCATCGACCGACGTGGGTCAGCTGGGCCTCACTCCGCGTTGGGGTCCCACCAGTCGTATCCATCGAGGAACGGATCTGGCTCGATCGGGTCCTCGGAGGTCCACACGATGTCGAACTGGTTGTCCTCGTTGATCTGGCCGATCAACCCGGTCTTGGCGATGTGGTGGTTCTCCCCATCGACCGTGACCAGGCCCTCGGGCGCCTCGAAAGTCACGCCATCGGACGCCTCGTTCACGGCGTCCACGCAGAACGACTCCGCTTCCTCGACGATGTTCTTGTAGAGGTAGAGCGAGGTGTAGGCCGCTTCCATCGGATCCGACGTCGGACGGTCGGCGCCGTACTTGTCCTGGAAGGCCTTGATGAACGTCTCGTTCTCGGGGCTCTCCACGCTCTGGAAGTAGTTCCATGCGGCATATTGACCACTGACGTCCTCACCCATTGCCGGTGCTTCTTCTTCCGCAATGGACACCGAGATGATGGGCGAGTTGTCCGGGCCGAGACCGGCCTCGTAGTAGGCCTTGATGAAGCCTACGTTCGACGATCCATTGATCGTGTTGAAGACGAAGTCGGGCTTGGCCTTGGCGATCTTGGCGACCTGTGTCGTCCAGTCATCGCTGTCGAGCGGCACGTACTCCTCACCGACGATCTCGATGCCGAGCTCCTTGG